>CALMQK010000178.1 GCA_937872085.1 uncultured euryarchaeote | reverse complement strand
GAGAGGCTGGAGAAAGCTCTCCTCCGGGAGATCGGAGATAAGGAAGGGGAGGAAGCGGAGTTCGAGTCCGAGCTCAGAGACCGCGACTACCGGAGCCATCTGACTATGGGCATGACACTCGGAAATCCCAGAATCATCGACAGAATGAGCGATATCGGCTCTGCTCAGTTCATGGCTTGCGTAACTGGATGGGCAGTGGACGGTGAGTTCATGTCGCCAATGTTTGACAGACCCAGAGTTATCAACCTCAACCACATGGTATCGAAGGACAGGAAGGGAAGAACGGAGTCCACAGACATCCTCAAGGGCGGCCAGTATATGCAGGATCAGTTCGGGGGCATCTACAACAGTGGCCCCCAGATATTGAGGAAAGCCATACTGGACGACCACCAGGGGGATGAAGATGGAGGTTAACCCGGCAGCAATCGCCGCCTGGAAGTCTGCTCGGAGGAGGCGTATTCTCTATCAGGATTTCCTGCCAACTCCTTTCAAGAAGCTCTTTCCGGTCAAAATCATCAACCCCGACCATCTCATAAGGGGATTTGGTAAGCATATCCGAGCCTATCGAGTGCCCCTCTTGGATGAGCACTCGGGGGTAGGATACACAGCGCAGATCATCAAGGAGAAAATAGATCACAAGAAAAATTGCCCCGTCCTCGCAACCGGGGAGCCAGGCGTGGGTAAATCTACCTGCATCTCCAAGATAGCAAGACGTATAGATCCCGGGTTCAGTGTAAAGAACATCGGGTTCACCCTGGACCAATTCAATGCCGTCTTCCAGGGTCTTCCAAGGGGGATACCATATAAACTGTATCCTCAAGCTGACATGGACGAATCGGCGTTTGCCGCGTACACCGATGATAGACTTCAGACGGACCAAACTAGATTGGCGAAGAACCTAATCATATCGAGAATCCATCAGAAGATCGCTTGGTTCGGAGCTCCCAAGGCCAAGCTCGTCAACCTCAGGGTCAGGAACCTTGCCACTGTCTGGATCGACATCTCCGAGCCGGACTATGATCTTCAAGGATACGCCGAGGTTCATCTGCCACCACCTAAGAAGCAAAGCAAATATGCAACTGGGAAGTATTGGGAACCGTATTTCGCATTCATCTTCAAGGCAGAGCGAGGCCCCTTCTGGGAGGAGTATGAATTGGCCAAGCTCGACTTCATTGAGAACGCACTCGATAACGACAGTCGGCCCGACAAGCGTATCACGATAGATGCTCTCAAGTATCTAGATGAACTCGCCGGACACCCCCTCACCGACGCACAAAGGGGCAAGGTGTTCGGCGTTACAGGCAATAGGATATGTCAGATCCGACATGAACCGGCGACAAACTAGACCACTTTTCTGGCTGCTAGATACATTAGATACTACTAATAGGTGGTACGCTTACAGCTTACACTTACAAT
>CALMQK010000177.1 GCA_937872085.1 uncultured euryarchaeote | reverse complement strand
TCAGCTTTCGGGATCCGTACGCAGCTTTCATGTGTGCCGCTGCCGCCTCGATTGCCTCTTCCCCTGGTCCTTCCTCTGGATAATCGTCTGGAGGTGGCTTGCTGAAATCGGGGAAATCGAAGTTCCGCGGCGGATCAGCTTGTGGTATAACCGTTGGTATAACCATTGGTTCAACCACAATGCGGTCGACTACTGGCGCAGGCATGACCGCAGGTGGTTCGCGTGATGCGCTATCGGCCAGTAGCATTCGGGTGAACTTGTCGTCCATACTGCCGGGCTTCTGATCAGGTGGTCCAGCAGTTAGTTGAGGTGCCGCCCGCGGTGGTGCGGGTACTTGTTCGAAGCTGAGCGCATCGATGTTGTCCACCACTGCCTGCATGAATTGGCCGCGTAGGATCTTGTCTGGGTACGACATGGCCCATGGGAGCAGGCCCGCGCGCGCCAGATCGCGGTGTATGGGAATCCATATCGCCCTGAGTGCCCTCAGCCGGGATCGGTACTCGTTCTCTTCAATCGTGTACCAATCAACGCCAGCAGCCCATCTATCCCGGTTCTTAGTGATGAAGTCGTCCGTCATGTTCGGGTTCGTATCGTTCAGGAGACTCTCTGTTTCCTTGGCTAACTGAGGGTTGGTCACATAGGCTAGGCAGCTCCAGATCAAGCCCTCGAGCTCCATGTACTTGTCCCGCATCGACTTGGCGCGCATATAGCGATTGAAGTGATCAAGGATCGTTGGGCGAACACATTCTGATCGCGTAGGATCCATACTGGCCTGAAGATCGGCGACTTCATTGGAAGCATCTTCGCCACTGTACTTCTGCATTAGCCCGCCCCCGCCGTTCTGTTGCAGTTCCAACACAGCGTTTCATATTTGGCGTGGTCGGGATTCTCGACGGCCAAAGTGAGTAATCTGGTTTGATTGTTCTTGTTTTGACGGCGGTCGGATGCTCCGTCGTTCTTTCGATGCGAAACCGTAAGAACGCGCTGATCGCCCTCGCCGCAACGCGCGCATACCAATCCGTAGACCTCGAGGAAGCGTTTTCGCCGAGCAACACGATCATTGCGAAAACGAGCATTCCGCTTGTTGATGTGTTCTGAAACATCGACACGATGCTTGCCATCAATATGTGTGAGCCACTCAAGATAGTTGCAGTTGTAGCACTGAGTTTCGTACCGTGTATGATCGGGGTGCTCGACGATGTGTTTGAGCATCGACCAGTAACCGTGTTCCCTTCGTTCTTCCTTTCCGTCGTTATTCTTGTGCCCAATGGTGAGAAAGTTGACGTCAGTTGTGTGACAGCGAGCGCACTCTCTCCCATAGATGTCAAGAAACCGTGCTCGGAGGTTTACGGCATACTGGTGGTTGTATTTTTTAATGTATTCGATGCGTCTAGCACGGGACTGGCGACACTGTTCTCGATAGCGTTCGGGGTGATTCGCCCGATAACGAATACTTGCTACTCGTAGCACTTCAGGATGTGATGCGTTGTACCGCCTCGCGCACGCCTTTCTCTTTTCAGGATCCTTGAATGGCATCATTCACCTCAGTATCGGCCGCGCCGGTTGCGTTCCTGAAGTTCCTGTTCCGCGTCTCCGTAGAGCCGCTTGGTCTTTTCGTCCACGGTATCTGGCGGGCTGAGGTAATCGTTCTTGAAATCGCGGTTCGCTGGCCCAGACCTGAACGCATCGAGTGACTTCCGTTGCTCGTACTTCATTGTCTGGAAGTCCTTCTCTCCAACCATGGACTTCAACCGATTGATCTCTGCCATGAGCGAATCAATGTAGATGTCGAAGGCGTAGTCGATCTTGTCAGGCACCTTCTCACCGACGTTGTAGTATGTGCGGCCGAACCATATCTCGTCGTTCGCACTCAGGTACACGTTACCAGCAGCACCTTCTCGCGTAAGGGACACACGGACATTCTCCGCCAGCTGATCAATCGTACATGACCGCAGCCATGTGTGGCACGACACCCCCCCACCTGGGAAGTAAGTCTCGTATGCTCTTGGATAGACCACGAGCACTCGTCCCTTTGTGTGCAATCCGAAGGCTGAAAAGCCCGATAGGGCACGCAGGACGTATTCAGGTTCGAGGATGTTCCCCTTCTCGTCGACCATGGCTGGGGCGTAGGTGATGAACCCGTCCTCTTCCCCGAGGCTGGCGCTCATGTTGGGCGCCAGGAACTTGTTCGATTGATCACGGAAGAGGTAGGTCATGAGCAGCCCGGCCCAGAACCAGCCGTTCAGGATCAGGGCGAACAGAAGCAGTACTAGCCAACGAGGGAAGATCATTCGGGGTGGCATCATGAGCCATGCCATGAACAGCAAGACGAAGTTCATGACGAACCAGAGCATGGGGCTGACTACAATGATCCCCATCATTGCCTTGTCCAGCTTCGTGCCCTGCTTCTTCTTCTTAAAGAGTTGCATTATGGTCCGCCTCCTTGATTGCCTCCCTGGCCGCCACGGATCATTCGGTTCATCGCGCCCAGGCGCTTGAACCGATCCGGCGTGATCTTGCTCACATCGTTCGACTGGCGGTTATCCTTGTTCTTCTCGAACGCCTTGCCTTCGATGATCTTGATCGACATCTCCAGGTCGACTTCTTTCCCCTTGATCTTGTGGTTGATATCGTTCTGGAGGTTCGTGATGTCCTGAACGAAGTCGTTCAGATTGAGAATCCTGTCGCGTATCTGGGTACGCCGCGAAACGACTGTGTTCTTGAACTGCTCAAGCTGATTCCAGTGCTGGTGAAGCGCGGCGATCTCGAGATCGGTCTTGACCGGGGTTCTTACGTGCCGGGCCGAGTAGCCCTTGCGATTCAAGCCGCGTATATCCGTCATAAGCCCTCTGAACTTGTGCGATTTCAGGCTGGTGAAGAGCCACTGGCTCAACTCGTGCTTTGTGCCCCCAGGCACACGCCAGAGCCAGTAACATATCCCTATCAGCATGGCAGAAACGATGAATGAGTACGGCAAGAGCACCTGCCACACAAAGAGCATCTGGCGGTGCGTAGACGCATCGCTGTTGGCGATCTTCTGGAGATCGCTGTACAGATCTTGGAGCGAAGGCTCGATAGCGAAGTTGGTAAAGGCAGATGCGTTGTGCGCGGTGGCCCATACAGTGTAATCTCCAAACCCGATTGGCCGTCTGGGGGTGTAAATCGTCCTGAACGTTCCGATCAGGCTGATGTTGCCGCTTGCACTGAATACGACCTTGCCAGAAGCCACTTCGCTGACGATCAACCGACACGTAGTGTTGTTCGTGTAGGTCGTAGTCACATTGATCCAGATCATCTGGCCAGGATTCACAGTCGCTTTTGAGAGATGAATGCTGACATCATCGGAAACGACCAGAGGTGGAGGCGTGGCCGCCATAGCCAGCATAGACGCCGGAACGACCATGATCAGCAACAGAGCGATACTAATCAAACTTCTTCGCAATGCAATCACTGAACTCACACTCCACCTTGTTCTCCCAGAAATCAGCAGGTTTTCCATTGTGCTCGCGTATCAGACCGACCAACTCCACATTGAGGCAGAAGTCCCGCGTGACATAGTCAGTGAAGTCCAGTATGTGCTTGCTCGGATCCACGGCGGTGGCACGCTTGTTCAGCGCCCTCACGATGTCGACACGCAAGTTCGGGTTCCAGTCGGTCGTGGTTGCCCGTTGTGTCAGGACGGGGGCGAATCCCGGTTTCTGGATCGCCCTTGCGGCAGCCAGGTTCACGATATCGTCCATCACAGCCAGCACAATCGACTTCGGCGCGGAGATCGATACACCCATCAGCTTCGCCGATTCAAGCTCGCCTGGTTCCACCCATGTTGTGGCAAGCATATCTGCCATGGTGATCAGCTCCTTTCGAACGCCGCGATAGATCATGCAATCGAACGGTTGTCTGACTGAGTTCCTGAACTTCGACAGAGTGGCTTTGATCATAATTGCACCCGCATCCCCGTTACACCATGGTCTTGCTCGAATAAAATACTAACCTGAGATATTATCTCCACTTATTCAAACAACTCGACTTATCGAAATGTGCCGTTCATATATCTCGTACTCCAATTAAGTAGCTCGGAGGTAAAAGATGGAATCCTTCCCAGAGCGCCTCGCAGAACGCAAGGCAGTGAACCGTGTAGCAGCCGCAGCCCCAGTACTCGCGTTGGGTACGGCAGGATTGAACAGCAATGTATTCGGTGCCCTAACGCTGGGCGTGCTGATGATCATTGTCGGTGTGATCCTGTTGATCAGCGCGTTCCTGTGGGCGTCGAAGGTTGCAGCGGTTAGAGACTTCGGAAAGATCGGAACCGTCTTGTCCCTCGCGGTGTTGCTAGTACTCGTCATAGTGCTAGCAGCTAGCCCAGCAGAAGTGGCACCAACGCCTCAAGTGGCGACATTTGAGGTGCTTTCGGTCGGTGGAACTAACACCGGGTCGATTGCGGGATGCAACTACTCTGCAGCTACCCACACCTTCACCGTGAAGATGCGGGTCAACACCACGGCGAACACGATTGGTTCACCGCAATACTGGCAGGTAAACTGGACAATCCAGCGCACGGACGCTGGATCAGCGACAGACATTAAGACGGTGTCCGCCGCGATGACCCAGAGACAGACAACCGACCCAGTAACCGGTCTGACCTACAACAGCATCAAGCCAGCCGCCGACGGCAGGCCGAGCTTGAACTGGACACTGCCTGGATCAGTAACTGCGGGATACAGTCTCTCAGCGCAGATGGGGTTGACGCCATACGCGGTAGGTGCGTTCGCTATGAACATCACCTGGAACCCGAGTGCGTTCACCACATCGAACGTTGCGGCGAATGATGTGATCCCAGCCGGATCAATCGTCATTGGCCCTGAGACGTACACTGTGCAGGTGCTCATAAGCAGTGTGGACACGTAAGGAAAGGCATCTTCCCTTACTATGAGCGAAGGTCTAGGACGCCTTCAGCTCCAGGAGCAGGAGCTCACAAGCGGGCGAAAGCAGCGCGGTGTGTTCCTGCTAGTACCCTGGATGCTGATCGGAACGCTATGGCTACGGCTGAACACCGGTCTGGATCCGAGCGTGGTGGATTTCTACATCGCGCTCCTGCAGGCAGGTGCTCTAGCTCTGGTCCTCGGCATGGTGTTCGAGCCGAAGTTCGGACGCGACCTGACCAAGCTGAAACTTCTTCCATTTATTCTTTTGTTTCTTCTCCTGTTCGTTGCGCTCTTCGTAACGTTCGCAACGATGTCATGGGCGGTCGACGGCAAGATCGTGATCAACAAGACTAACGGAACAGAGTTCGCTAACTTCCTTGGCCTGACGATCCTGATCGTAGCGCCAGTCGAAACGCTCGTTTTCCAGTATGTGATCCCAAAGCTAGTCACTCTCCAGTTGCGTAGCATGGACGAATCCACCCCTCGAGGCGTGCGCCTCAGTGTTTACGGGGGGATGCTATCGCAGCTCACATTCGGAGGCTTCCACTATGTAGCCTACGGCCAGTCTGTCAACGCGATGTTGATGGCTGTGGCGCTAGGGATAGGTTTCTACGCCTTGGTACGCCTGTCGCCCGTATGGGGGCTTGGGGCGGCCATGGGGGCACACGCCGGGTGGAACATCGGCGTTACCGTATTTCATGTCCAGGCGCTGCAGGGGGTTCTCTTCGGCGCTTTGACGACGTTCGCGCATATAATTGGAGGGATTTGAAGATGTTCGCCAGGAAGCGAATGAAGGAGCAGGAAGAGGGAATGATCGGCCTGATCGCGCTGTTCGTCCTGTTGCTCGTAGTGTTGGCATCGCTCGCGATGCTTGTGCTACTCGGAGCACTGGTGTTCACCGCGGGGCTGCCGCTCGGGATCGTCCTCGTGCTCGGGCTTCTATTCAGCTGGTTCGGACCAGGTTGGATGAAGTTGCTGGGCGCGATAATGGTATTCGCGTCGATCCTGATCGCACTGTGGATAATCGTGATGTGATCATTTCCGCAGAACCGCAGAAACGAATCGGAGGTAGAAATGAAAAAGCTGAGGCAGGACGAGCATGGCTACGCATGGATTCCGTTGGCTGATCCGCGCGAGTTCGTTATAGGGATCGCGGTGTTGATCGGGGCAATACTGATCCTATGGTTAGCTGGCTGGCTGTTCATCGCTCTGGCCGGGTTGTTGTTGTTCCTGGGCGCCATATGCGTCCTACAGATGATCCCGCCGTTGCGCGGTGTTCCGGGGCTTGCGGTAGGTTCAGTCTTGATCGTGCTGGCCATGATAGTATTCCTAATGGCGCCGCACTAGGGCAGGGGTAGCAATGGATTGGAACCCGATAACTTGGTTCGAGCACAGCACGCAGAACGCTCTGCAATCGATAGTGTTACACTTCGTGTTGCCGATCATCCTGTTCCTGCTGGCGTTCGTCACCCTGATATTCGCCCGCCTGCCGATCATCGCACGGATCGTACTCGCGGCGATCATGGTCCTACTGGGGCTGTATCTCGGAGGTTGGTTGCCTTGGTTGGGCGGTTGAAACTTCTTTTCGTATTCCTACTCGGTCTTTTCGGGTTGATCTGGTTCGCCATCATCGTTCCAGGTATGGCTCAGAGCGCGTACTGGGCCAGCCTGAACCCGGTGCAGCAATACGTGTACTACAACATAGGGATCTTCCTGATCCTGACCGCTGGGTTCGGCGGATTCGTGTCGTTCATTCTCACGCAGCGGCTCAACTTCGTTCAGATGTTAGTCAATGGCCTCGCCGCTTTCCTTGTGTTCTCATTCATCCTTGACAACTTTTCCCCGCCCTTCGCGGTTGGCAGCCATGGCACATTGATCATTCCGACCGGCGATACGCTTGCGCCAGCGGCGGTGGATTATATGCTTGGGTGGTTGTGGATCCAAGCCGGTGCCAGCGGGCCACTCGTCTACTGGGGGACTTACATCATCACGCCCGCGCTTGCGATCATCGCCGCGGTTCTGCTCCTTGGGCTGAACCGGTTCGTACAGGTATTCGCGGAGGCGATGTGAGAGTAGTCATGGTCATTAGATAATGCGGGAAAACAATAGGGGTGTGTGCTAACATGAAGAAATACATCGTGGCGGCGATTGCGATAGCGATAGTGGTTTTGATGGTCGCGACAGGCTTCAAACCACTGTCGGTGCTCGGAAGCACGGCTGACCCGGTCGGGAAGTCGTTCAAGGTACACGGCGCAATGGGTGGGGCCGTTTCCGTTGGCGCACCCGCTGGTGATTTGTTCGATTCAGTCGACTATGTGACTTCGTTCACCGGTGGGGAGGAGAGCGAGAAGATCGTGATCAGTCCATCAGTGCTGAACTACGGCTTCCCATATGGTGATGGTCCAGTTGCCTCCAGAATATACAACTGCTGGATCGTGCTGACCTTCAGCAAGAGTGTGAGCGTCGATTACTATGGTGAGATCGCGACTGGTGTTACCAGTTTCAAGACGAACCCCATTGATGTGCCGGATGTCCTCATAATAGGGGGGAAGGTATGGTTCACGATTCCCAGCATCATCATCAAGCTCGTCGGCCCTGTTACAGCCGTGATGCACGCGGATATGTACGTGCATCAATCATGGAAGGGCGGGATCGGTGGCATACAGAAGCTGTATGCCGATTCCATTGTAGCCAGTGATGAGGCCACGCTCAAGTCTGGCCTTGGAACTGTTTCAGTGCCTTCGTACACCGAGACCGGGAAGGACATGATCCTCAAGGTCACGGCAGAATACTCGCACTCTGATACCGGCGGTGGCGAAGGCCCAGGTGGCTGGACGCTCCAACTCTTCGACACCAGCGGCAAGCAAGTGAAGAGCTGGGATATCCCGGATCATGTGAGCGGCTACACAGTAACATACCGGGTTCCGGACGATGCGTTCTCCACAGTCGTGGGCTCCACCAACAACTGGTTGGTCGAGCTCTGGAACAACCTGTTTAGAACGCACGCCGAGTACACGGTCGTGATCAAGGCTGGCACGGCGTTGCTGATGCCGCCTCCGCCCAAGATCGAGGCGTCCGCCGAGCTGGGCAAGCCGCCATATCCCGCGGGTACGCCATTGTCGTGGGTCATAACGGGCGCCGCTAACAAGATCGGCTATCCGCTTGCGGGGTTCCGCATATCAGTCCAGTACTCGAATGTCAACAACCAGTTGGGGTCATTCGTGCTACAGGATCAGTGGTTTGAGGCACAACCCAACGCCGATAACAAGTCTTGGTCTTGTTACGTGGATTGGACCGCGCTACAACTGGGCTACTACGTGATCAGTGCTCAGTCGGTGGACAATCAGAATAACCCATCCGTGTTCGGAAAGCTCAGGATCGAAACCGGGCCTGCGAACATCAATGACAACGACGACGACGATGGCGGAGGCGCTGACATGACGCTCGTGATCGGCATTGCATTGGCCATAGTGCTGTTGCTGGTTGGCATCGTGTGTCTGTGGTACAGGCCGTTCCCATACGCGCTGTGGATAGGGGTCGGTTTCCTGGGGGCCGCGGTGGCCGTGATCATCTACGTGGGGGTATTCGTGCTATGAAGGGCAAGATCATCATAGCCATCGTTGTGG
>CALMQK010000176.1 GCA_937872085.1 uncultured euryarchaeote | reverse complement strand
GGTTGTACAGCGCGTTCCATGGAGAGGGATCAATCCAAATGAGCCAACACGCAAAGTCGACGCCGGAAGGCAAAGCGGACCCCTCTTGAGGAAGCTCCTTGGCAAGTTCCATCCCGAATGTGTATGTCTTCCCATTTTGCGAAAGCCACACAGATGTCATGTCGAAGTATCCGGCCTGGACCCACGGCGTGCCTTGCCCCCACAATGACGTGGCTTCGCAAGTTGTGAAGTCCCAGAATATGCCGAGGTCTCCCGTCCTGTCCGGAACCACGGTCGTCACAGTCCTAGACGCGCCCGCCGACATGGGCATAACCAGCATCATTCCCACTACAATCGCACTCATCAACGCCACAACTATTCTTCTCAATCACATCCTCCTCCTTGAACCACCATCGAGGTGTTCGTGCCCCACCTCTAGAGTTACCCGCAACCGGATTCATATACTCGGGTTGTTGGGAGGGTTGACAAAACGGACGTTTCTAAGAGGCAAGATGGTCTTGAGTGTACTAAACGGGGTCTACTTTCTTGGGGGCCTAGGACGGTGGCTCCGCGTCCTATTCTCCTCGGATTTCTGAATCAAGGATTGAGGCAATTTGTCCTGCCAGGTCGAGTATATCCGCATAAGGTACCCGAGATTGGGCATCAGGGCCACGATGTCTTCGTCCTCATCGACCGCTGTGAGGATCTTGCGCATCTCAGAGAGTTCGCCGGTCCAGAAGATCCATCCCAGTTGATTCGGGAGGTTGCCATAGGAAACAAGGAAGGCGTCCATGAACGGATACTCCGACAGCAGTCTCCTGCCAACTGCTGCTTTGTCAGCGCCATCCCTTAGCGTCACATTCACGACGAACATCAAATCTCCGGCCAAAGGTGAGTCCGTGCGCACATGAAGGTCGAGTGAGCCTTCGGACATCATGTCCTCCAGGTGTCGCTTGACAGTCTTGACCGAGACTCCAAGCTCTCTGGCGATCTCCTTTACTGGCTTGCGCACGTCCTCCTTCAACGATAGGATGATTCTGAGGTCGAGGTTGGACAGTTTCCTGTAACTAGGTTTCCGATTCGTTATCCCATCAACGACATAATGAGGCATAAGTCCACGATCTGGAGAGAACGTCCCGACGGTGACATCCTGCAGTTCTGCTACTCGTTTGACGAGATCGACAAAATCGTCCAGCTCGGATATGTCCCTCAGTATTCCGTCAACGTAGATGTAGTTCCCACATCCGGCGATGACGCGCCTGGTGAATTCGCATTCTCCAAGTCTCTCGAAGGTCTTCAGCACGGAGGGAGCTTTCGACCTTCCGGAGACCCCCACAGGGACCGCATCAAGATACGGGATGGATATGTCCGCTGTCATACCTTCGATCACCCCAGATTCCTTGAGAGCCTGCAACCGACGGTAAGCTGCCTGCTTGGTGATGCCAAGCCTCTTAGACAGCTCTCGGAAGCTAATCCTTGGATTCGTTACGATCAACATTAACAGCTTTCTGTCTGTATCATCCATTTCGCGAAACCTCGCCTCCCCTCGAACCACCACTCGAGGCTAAGAGGGGACCGACTTATGGGCTACTTGATTCTTCTGGCCTCTCCTCGGAAAAGACCTAATGGAAATTCAGAATCCTTCGAAGTTCAGCACGAAGACTCGGCCTCTCATCGTTGAGGAAGAAGAGGACGCAAAAGGTCTTCATCTCCGTACCAAAACCCCTCTGATTGAGAATTGACCAGACGCTCAAGTTCAAGTCCGGCGGGATTTGAACCAGGATGGCCGTTCTAGTGTCCTCCAGCCGAATTCCGCACCGGCGAGTAACAGTCTGCTGTCTTCAATCAACGGGCA
>CALMQK010000175.1 GCA_937872085.1 uncultured euryarchaeote | reverse complement strand
TGGGCGTAAAGGTCTGGGAACCAACGGCTTTGAAGCTCTTCGAGGATGCAGGAGCTGAAGTCGACAAGAAGACGATGATGGTGCGCATCCCGGAGAGCCTCCTCAAAGAGACCATCCGGAAGGCCCCTCGGGAATTCAAGCTCTACGGAAGGGACCCGAACTACGTCCTCAACTTCGCCGGGAACAACGTCCACATCGGCACTGCTGGCCTGGCCGTGAGGGTTCATGACCTCGATGGCAGAATAAGGCCGGGGAACCTGAAAGATGTCGGGGACCTTGCCAGGCTCGCCGACGCGCTGGAGAACATCCACATGATTGTCATGATGGTCACCCCGTCCGATGTCCCGGACGATCTATACCCTATGTACGTGATCCTGGAGGACTGGAAGAACTCGGGAAAGACCACGGACGGGTGGAGCTACGGCGCGAAGAAGGCCCAGGAAACCATCGACATGGCATCGATCCTCAGGAGCGGCACCGAGGAGCTGATGAAGAAGCCATGCCTCCTTGGCTTCACCAACCCTGTCAGCCCGATGCAGCAGTCCAAAGAACTGATCGAGGGGGCGCTGATCTACGCGAAGTACAAACAGCCGATGATCCACGCTCCCGAAGCGCTGGCTGGCGGCACCGCACCAGCGACCCTCGCAGGACTACTTGTGCAGCAGAACGCGGAGGTCCTCTCCGGAATCATGATCTCTGAGCTCGCGAACCCGGGAACCCCTGTGCTCTACGGGACGGTCTCAGCGGCGCTAGATATGAAGACAGGGGCGACAGCCCTGGGGGGGCCAGAAGTCGGCTTGCTGAACATCGCATCAGGTCAACTGGGAAGGTACTACGGGCTCCCGCGCAGGGGCACGGGTGGCAATTCCGATTCCAAAACGCTTGACGCCCAGGCGGGTCTGGAGACCGCGACGAACATGCTCATGGCGGGGCTCGCGGGCATGAACTTCATCTACGACGCCTGCGGCTCCCTCGAGGGCAGCATAACGATATCATACGAGAAGCTCGTGATTGACAACGAGATCTCCGGCATGGTCTCAAGGATCTTGGGCGGCATCGAGGTCACAGAGGAAACTCTTGCGGTCGATGAGATCTGCAATGTTGGGCCGAACGCCAGCTTCCTCGGCACGCCCTTCACGGCGAAGCACTTCAGGAAGGAGCACTTCATCCCGACGCTGCTTGACCGCAGGTCGATGGACACGTGGGTGAAGACCGGTTCGAAGGACATCACCGCGGTCGCGAGGGAGAAGGCAAGAGAGATACTGAAGGAGCACGAGCCTGTACCCATGGACAAAGGCGTCACAGCCGAGATACAGAAGTACATCAAGAAGGAGTCAAAGACCTACGGTTACTGAGACGAGTCTGCCTATCTTCTTCTCAGCTTCGGGTTCAGGATCTCGTCCAGTGCGTACCCCACCATCGTGAAAGCGAGCACGAGTAGCACTATGAGTAAGCCAGGGATGACAATCCATGACCATAGTCCAATCTGGAAAGCGCTGGATTCGGACGCGTACGACAGCATCTTGCCCCATGTCACAGCATCCGCTGGTCGGAGCCTGAGATAGCTGAGTGTTGCCTCCGAGAGTATCGCGATAGCCACCGTGAGGATGGTATTGGCGAACACTAGCGGGAACGTGTTCGGAAACACGTGGCGTCGCACGATTGTCATATCCGACGCGCCTATCGCCCTCGCGCGCTCCACGAACTCCTTCTCACGGATGGAAAGGACCTGCGCCCTGACCATTCTTGCCGTCATCGACCAACCAGTGAAACCTATTATGAGGATGATACCAAGCAGATCGATCGTGCCCAAGAGAGCAGCGACCACGATCATCAGGACGAGCCACGGTATCGAGAGCACTACATCGTTGAGACGCATCACGACCTCGTCCTTCCATCCTCCGACATAACCAGCATAGAGGCCCACTACCGTACCCAACAAGGATGCAATCAAGGCGGAAAATATGCCGATGATGATCGAGGTTCGTGCTCCCTCAAGCAGCTGGCTGAAAATATCAACTCCGTCCTGATCGGTACCCATCCAGTGCGCATTCGACGGTTTCTCGAACTTATGGGTCAGACTGAATTTCGTGACATCGTACGGTGCAAGCATCGGCCCGAAGATCGCCATGAGCAGGAACGCTGTGAGGAGAATCGATCCGACCAGCCCCATCCTGTTGGAAAGGAGCTTCCGATTGATCTCACGGAGCTTCTTCACTGAAAGCTTGAACTTCTCCCTTGTGGTTGGTGCTATCAAAGGCAGGCCCTCAGAGATGC
>CALMQK010000174.1 GCA_937872085.1 uncultured euryarchaeote | reverse complement strand
ATCAACCCGACCAACAGGAAGGAGCTCATCGCGAAGCTCAAGGCGGGAGAGTTCGAGATACTCGAAGGAGAGGCCAAGAAGCAGGTGGCGAACGGCGCCGATGTGCTGGACATCAACGTTGGAGTCCCGGGCATCGACGAGAAGCACGCCATGCTCGAAGCGCTCCGGATCGTACAAGGCGCGGTCGAGGTCCCGCTTTGGATAGATACTTCCGATCCCGAGGTGCTCGCGGTCGCCTTGAAGAACGTCAAGGGCAGACCGGGGATAAATTCCACGACCGGTGAGGCGAAGAGGATGGATGTCGTGATCCCCCTCGCTGCGGAGTACGGGGCGGCGGTGGTCGGCCTCTGCATAGACGATTCGGGCATACCAGCTACCTCCGAGAAGAGGATCGAGATCGCGAGAAGGATCATCGACAGGGCCGAGAGGGCCGGACTCGACCGGAAGAACATAATCATCGACTGCGTCGCCCTTGCATGCAGCACGGGTGAGTCGGGCGCGAAGGCGACGCTCGATACCATCCGGAGGTGCACGGAGGAGCTCGAGGTGAACACGACCTGCGGGCTGAGCAACGTCTCCTTCGGGCTGCCAGACAGGCCTCTCCTGAACGCATCGTTCATGTTGATGTGCGCGGGCCAGGGCATGACCTGCTTCATCGGGAACCCGAACGACCCCGATATGCAGGCCGCGCTCAAGTCCTCCAAGCTCTTTTGGGGCGAGGACAAGTTCGGCATGGGCTACCTAGCGTGGTACAGGAAGAGGCAGGCCCAGCTTGCGGCCGAACCGAAGAAGTGAGTTCATTCCTCTCGGCCATACCAAGAGCTGCAAACCCTTTCCGCTGATTCCTTTTTCCAAATGAATGATAGGAAATGGCCATCGGGAAAAAGAAAGGTCTCTCGGGGCTCAGCGTCTCCTTAGCTTTGGGTTCAGCACGTCGTCGATGGCGTATCCGACGAGCGAGAACGAGAGCACCATGATGACTATCGCGGCTCCTGGGGCGCCGATCCACCACCATGCTCCTTGAGAGAACGCGGCCGATTCGTAGGCGGATTCGAGCATTGCCCCCCAGCTGATCACGCTGGTGTCGCCCAACCCGAAGAAGTCGAGGAACGCCTCGGAGAAGATCGCGATGGCGATCAGCAGGACCGTGTTGGCGAATATCAAGGGAAGGACGTTCGGCATGATGTGCTTCTGGATTATGTGCATGTCGCTCGCGCCCACGGCCTTCGCCCTTACGATGAACTGTCGTTCCTTGATCGTGAGGACCTGGGACCGGACGATCCTCGCTGTCGACGGCCAGCTCGTGAGCCCTATGACGATGACCACCCAGATGAATTTCTGACCGAGGATCGCCATCATGACGATCATGAGCGGGAACCATGGCAGAACGAGGAAGAAGTCCGTGACCCTCATGAGGACCTCGTCGGTAATCCTCCCGAAATAGCCCGCCATGAGACCCAGGGTGGCACCGATGAGGACAGAGATGAAGGTGGCGATAAGCCCGACCTCCAGAGATGCTCTGGACCCGTACAGCGTCAGACTGTACACGTCTTGTCCGATGACGTCGGTGCCGAGCGGATGCGTCAATCCCGTGTAGTACGATGGCTTGAGCGAGGGCGGCAACGGGTTCTGCACCCGTGGGGTTTCGTAGAGATGGTTGGCTTCGCGGTGTTCGAGCACAGTGGGTTGTGGGACTGTCGCGAGGAGCGGGGCGAAGACGGCCATCAACACGAATCCGATCAGTACGATGAAGCCAGCGAAGCCCAGTCTGTTCGCTCGGAATATCTTCCAGGTCTTCCTCAGGTTCTTGATTTGAAGCCTGGCCTTCTCCACGTCTGTGGGAGTGACCAACGCCTTGTCCCTCCGGTACTTCAAGGCGCACCATGCCGATGCTATCAGTATCATCGGGATATCGATGAAGAGGAAGACCCAGTGCTTTTCATAGTACGTGGGCGTCCTGAGAACGTGGACCGTCATGTTGTCAGAGGACGAGTAGCCGAGGTCATCCGTGATGGTCAGCATCACCCGGTAGGTGCCGGGCCTCGAGAAGTTGAACGACGTGACGTTTCCGTACAATGTCCAGTCGCGATCATCGTAGTTGAAGACGGTCCAGGTGTAGTTGGTTATGTTGCCATTAGACTTGCTCGATGAGGCGTCCAGTGGGACGAGGGTGTTCAACCACTCCATGATCTCCCTGCTTGCACCCGCGTGTGCTTTCGGAATTACCTTCACGGTGATGTGGTCCAACGAGCTCCTTCCCGCGGCGTCCGTTACGTTGAGGGTCACGAGGAAGATGCCCTCGTTCCTCCAGACGTAAGAGTCACCCTTGACATCCAGGATGGTAACATTGACTTTGTCGAAGAATGTCCAGTTGTACAACAGGTCGCTCTGAAGGGATTTCTTCGACGACGATGCGTTCAGCGCCCAGTCGCCCGTGATGTTCTTGAAGTTACCCAGCATCACGACCGAGTTGTTTGCCGCGCAAGCCGTCGGGTAGCCGGGGAGAGGGGTCGGAGGAGGCCACGTGGCCGCGGAGGGGGCAGGCATCACAGCCCCCATCATCATGAGTGTGGCGAACAGAATCAGGGTCGTCGCGACCAGCGCCGTCCTCAGATTCTTCGAACCTTTATTCTTCTCAGAACTGTTGCTCATCCCATCACCCTCAAACCGTCACCCGGGGGTCAAGATACATATAGATCATATCCGCGATTAGATTGGCGAACAGGACCGCCACTGCCATCAACAGGAACAGGGCTTGGAGCACGGGGAAGTCGCGTGCGTTCACGGCCTCCCATGTGACCATCCCCATACCGTCGTATGAGAACACGATCTCGACCATGATGTCCCCGCCGAGCACCCACCCGACGCTGATCGCCGCGACGGTCACGACAGGAAGCATCGCGTTCCTCATCGCGTGGTTCTTCAGTATGTTCTCGTTGGATATCCCTTTCGCCCTCGCGGTTACTATGTAATCTTCCGTAAGAACATCCGTCAGCGAATTCCTCATGATGAGCGCGTACTCGGCCATCACTTCTATGGTGAATGCGATCACGGGTAGGACCAGGTGATAACCCCTGCTTATGATCTTTTCCAACAATGACAGCGAGGCGTAGTCATGGCGAACGTGATCCCCCGGGAGAAAACCATATGGCCCCCCGATGGGAAACCACTTGAGCTCCCCTGCAAATATCATCAGCATCACCAGTGCGAAAAGAAAAGTGGGCATCGAGTAGAACACGAGCGCGAACGCCATCCCCACGGTGTCTACGGGTTTGCCCCTTCTCCATGCCGCGGCCCTGCCTAGCGCGACGCCGAGATAGATCGCCAAGGTAGTTCCGATGCCGACCAAAAGGACCGTGTTGAAGATCGGGTTTGCGAGCGCAGCGGTGATAGGCTGCTGCTTCCAGAGGGCCGAGCTTAGGCCGAAGTTGAGCGTGAGCGTATCCCGGAGATAATACCAGAACTGCAGGTAGAGGGGATCATTTAGGTGGAAGCTCTCCCTGATGGCAGCGATGAGCTCAGGGCTTCCCCCTCTGGGAACGATGACCCTCGCCGGGTCCCCGGGCATTATGCGGAAAAGGAAGAAGTTGAATGCGATGATTGCGAACAGGGTTATGATCAGATAGACTATCTTCCGGATTACGAACGACCTCATGTCCATGCATATGCCCCCTGATCCTCGTCCTTGGCTCTTTGTCAGACACGTTGTCTATGTTCCCTCTCCCGTTCTCCAAACCATCCGCTGGCGCCTGCCCGCTTCCGCGCGGTCTGAAAGGAATCTATTGGCCCGTTCCCGGGCCAAGGGTTTGACCGCTCATTCGCCGAGCGGGCTCTCGCTTATCTTGCCCTCCTTCTTCTTCCCCTTGAACCTGAAGAGGACCACGACCGCAACGATCGCTGCTGCGGCGCCAACACCGGCTGCGATCATCCACAGGGGCGGTCCACCGTCCTGCGTACGGTCTTTCGGCATTAGGTCGAAGTAGATCGGGTTGCCCATCCAGAAGTTGTCTATGCTCCGGCCTGGGTCGGCAGCCCAGTCACCCCAGCCTGTAAAGGTGTCAGTTCTCCACGCATAAGTCTGGTAGACATATGCAAGGATGATGTAGGGCGCGTCCAGGTAGTGGACTCTCTGGGCGTTGTCGACGTACTCCTTCCGCAGGGTCTTGTTCATGGTGGTGACGCTCAGAGAGTAGTTGTCTTCAAAGGACTGGTTCGCCCACTTCGTGTCGCTCCACCCGTCCCAAGCCTTCCTCGAAACAGAGAACAACTGGTAGTTGGGGTCGATGTCCGCGCTCCAGTACCAGATCATGGTGTCGTATGTGTAAGCGTAGACCCGCTGGGTCATGGTCGCCTCATCTACGATGCTCAGGTCGAGGTTCACGCCGACGCTTCTCCAGATATCTTTGAGGTACATCCCTATGGCTCGCTCCTCTGGGTACTCTCGCCTTATCAGCATCTCGTAGGACAGAGGCGTTGTCTCAGGAGCCCAATCGTTCAAAGCGGCGGCGCTTGATACCGAGACGGTCCTGATCCCGTTGGGATCACTCGCTGGTCTCGGATATCCACTTCGATCGAGCAGGTCGTTTGCTGCCGCGATGTCGAACTTGAACTGCGCCTTCTCAGTGGCGTTCGGCTCGTAATGCCAATATGAGTTCACCGGTGGGATCGCCGTCGTGCCAACGTCGGCCAGGCCCAGGTAGTAGTTCTCCACGATGTAAGACTTGTTCGTCGCCATGGCGAGGGCCTGCCTGATGTTGTGGTCGAGCCTTGACGGGTTGGGTCCTGCGTTGTTCATGCAGAAGCCGATCTCGGTCCAGTACTGAGTTATCTTAGGCCCGGTGTAGAACGCCATGTTGGCGGGCGCGGCCGTCTTCAGCGCATCGAACTCCTGTGGCGGGAACGAGGCAACGTCAATATCTTTGTTCTTGAGCGCGTATGACATCGCTGCTGGGTCGTCGTAGAAGTAGAACACAAGCTTGTCGAACTTGACCTCCCACCGGTCCGGAGCCTCGCCCGGCAGCAGCGCCCTATCCTTGGCCCAGTGGTAGTTCGGGTTCTTTACCAACGTGAGCTGGGTACCTGCGAGGTACTCCGCCTTGATCCTCGAGGTGGCCATGAATGGTCCAGTCGCGACGATCGGGACCGCCTCATCATCGAATGTACCATCCCAACTGAAACCTATCTGCATGGCCGTCATGATCTGCAGCTTGTGCTTCGGCAGCATCGGGATGGAGATCAGGTAGGCAAATGCGGCCGGCGCCGGATTGTTCGTGACCTTGTCCCTGAAGTGTATCCTCACCGTATAGTCATTGATCTTGACGGCGTCCTTCATGAAGTACGAGTAGGGCTGGTAGGACCACATCGATGAGTAGTTGCCCGCGTTGAGATTGATGTTGAACACCACGTCGTCTGCGGTGAACGGCTCGCCGTTAGTGAAAGTGGCGTTGTGAGTAAGGTTGTACTGCCAAACCGAACCAAACGGATAATTCGGATGGGCGACCATCTCTGGGTCGGTCAGCGGAACTGCCCATGTCCCCAATGCGAGATCATTAGAGGGCTGCATCTTGTTGTCTATGACACCCAAGGTGTCGTAGACCAGTCCATAGAACACGTAGGCAGCATCATTCAACCCCATGTATGGGTTCAAGCTGTCAATCTTTTGCAAGAACCCTAGCCGCAGGACGGACTCCTTCGGAGCCGCCCGAGCGTCCTCCGTGATGCCCATGATCCCCGCGATAGGGACCGCCAAAACAGTCACACATAACACGATTGCACACATCGAGAGAAAGCCTAGATCTTTCTTCCCCAATTCACGTTCCCCCACACCTGGCGATTGGTTCCTGCGCCTTAGTCAAGCCCCGCGGGTGATTGTTGTCGCCAATCTTCCGTGGTCTCGAAAGCCTACTTGCGCATCTGGATACCCCATCAGCAGCAAACACTGGCAGGACCAATCACGGGATTACACCCTCCATATAAGAATATTGCTACCTTCATCACGACGTTAGTATTTCGTGCGACAAACTGTTCCGCGAATCGAAGATCTTTTCAAATCGCTCTGAGAATATCAATTCGTCAGTAGTCATACATACATCGGTCTATTGTTCACGCTGCCTTGAGTGACCCCTCCCTTCTTGCGATGCTGCGAAACGAACAGGCGTATGTTGGAATTCGACGATTCTGATGGCGTTTCGACACCGCGATCCGCGTTTCTCGATGGTTTCGATGCTCGATGTCACGGGTTCAGTAGAAGTGGGAGAACCCGGGTTGCTCGAAGATTGAGACATTCCTGGCGAGAGATGCTGTCCAGACGTTCGATAGTGCGCGGATATATATAGCTAGATTTACTTTATCGCGATTGTTTGTTTGTTGAGCCATTACCACTTGGGGGATAGTATGTCCGAGGAGACCAATTCAAGTGCAACCGTTAGTGAGACTGAGAAACCAGAGACGACTTCCGCAACTGCAAGAAAACCGGGAAAGAAGCTATGGATGATGATTGCGGCGGTGATCGTCGCAATATTGCTCGTGAGCACTGCACTATTTTTCCTGGTGCTCGGAGTAAAGACTGAACCCGCCCTGACGGCGACCATAACTCCATCTCCCGCTCGCGTAAATGCCGGCACCTCGGTGGAGCTCCAAGTGACCTACAAGTCCGGGGACACTACCTTGGCTGACAAAGACGTCAAACTCAGGTGGTCGGTCGAACCCAATATAATGGGGACGTTCGACTTCTTCACGAAATCCAAAGTCAACCTTGCAGCCTCAAGCGTCCAGCAGAACGGGACCCTGAAGTGTTCAGTGGACTACAAAGGGAAGACTGCCCTTGCGACAGCTCCACTCCAGATCCTACCCGCAGGACTTGACCGCGTATCCGTTTCCCCCTCGGAAATGTGGGTGAGATTCAACTCGTCTCAGGAATTCACCGCAAAGGGAGTATCCACTATTGGTCAGAATATTACCGGATTGTCGTTCAACTGGATCGCGAGCGGCTTGACGCCGAGTGACTACACTATTACACGACTCAACGACACTACAGTGAGATTCACTGCGAAAGCCGTCGCTGGAAATGTCACGCTCAATGCCACTACAACGTACAAGACGACCGAGAGGACCGGGTCCGCGACCGCAAAGGTCACAGAATTCCTGCCGACCCGAACGGTGGACTACAGATGGTACGACGCGTTCAAGGTGCCTTTCGGGCCATGGTATCCACGACGGACTCTGTACTACCCTGGTGTGGATTACGAAGGGGTATGGTCCAACACGTACCCGTATATCTACAAGTATTATGGGGACGCCGCGCACGAGAACCTGTACCTCTACAGCAACATGAGATTGAACATCACTGCGGTGAACCTGCCTAACGTCAACATGAGTCACCCGGAGTTCCTGCCGATGTTCGGCTCGACCAGGGGTGGACACGCCGTATTGAATTGGCACATGCAGTACTTGGATCCAGCCCTGGTCGCCGCGACCTACGGCTCGGCCGCAACGGCGTATAATGACGGATGGTTCATCAATCTCACGGGTGTCACCACGCTGGACAAGGATGCCGCGATGGCCGTCACAGGAATGACGGCTACGGAATTCGACAACTTCGACACCTATTGGTCGACTAAAGGCCTCACGCTCAGGTCTGCTTGGCAGCAGTGGCTTATTGAGGACCAGGCAAACGGAGCGTTCGACGTCAACAACATGTACGCCACTCCAGCTCAAATGATCGGATTCGGTCTGCATGCCCAGAAGGTCGGCGACAAGATCGTCCTGACCGTCTATGCTGACACGTGGGGAATGGAAGCGCTCATGACCAGATGGTTGCGAGACGCCTTCGTGCCCACAGAGGTCTGGATGGAAGGCTTCTGGATGAACGCGACCATCGGGCCTCAGACATCCAACATATTCATCAAGACAGATGTCGAGTATAGCGTCTACGCGTTCATGAGCAGGAACGATGGCAACCCCGTCTGGCTCTGGAAGCCGCTTCACCAGGACTACCAACTAAGCAGCGCTTCACACAGAACCTCGGAGTTCGACCCGTACGCAAAGACGCTCAATCCTGATACTGGAAAACCATACACGTACATCAACAAGAACCCAGGGAGTGCACTGTTCAACACGAATGTCTCGTACGACGTGACGCCGTGCGCTTGGAACCTCAGCGAAAACGAGACGATGTCATTCACATGGCCTGCGGGAATGCAGCAGTTCGAGATGGACGCTGGTTCCGGACATGTGACGAATATCTCGAAGGACATGGCCATCTCTTATGCCGAGCCGATGCCTGGCGACTATTACTCTACGTATCTGAAGAACGGCAGCATCGATCTGGATACGACAAGCCGTATGCTGACGTACACTGGTCCGATTGACTTCTGGCACTGGTCACAGATGCAGAACGCATCGAACCACCAGGCGCTGCGGCAACAGTGGATCGACATAGATGGCAGGTTGCTTCCAGAGAGCGTGCCGTGGGTGGAGTTCGGAATTGCGGGGACCATCGCCCCACCGCACATCGATCACTTCGTCATCAGCGGAGTGGACGATCTCCCGGTCGCGAATCAAACTACCAGTTTGACGGTCACGGCCTACGATCAGTATAGTAGGATGTTCGACGGGACTTATGGCAACTACACGGGAACGGTTCATTTCGGCTCTAACAAGAGCTCAAGTGTCACGCTGCCACCCGACTACCAATTCACTGTAGGCGACCATGGAGTGAAAACCTTCACCAACGGGGTGACATTCACTGCCGTAGGCTGGTTCACCGTCAACGTAGCTGACACGCTGAACGCCTCGGCCAGCGGGTCGTACACCGAAATCATGGTGATACCCACGCCGCAGATGATCGACCACTTCACCGTCACTCTCCCGAACACGATCGTCGCGCTGTCGGGGGCCGATGTTACGGTAACAGCGTGGAACCAGTACGGAAGGATCTTCCATGAGTACACCGGGACAGTCAACCTGACCACAAACGCCTCCGCAGGAACCTACAAGCTGCCTGACAACACGACCTTCCTTCTGTCGTGGGGTGGGGTCCACAAGTTCTCTGGCGGAGCCATATGGGATGATGCGGGGACTTACGACCTCACGGTGATGGACACCACCGTGAAGACTGCAAACGGCACGAAGACCGGCATCCTGGTGACAGGTGGTTCGGAGATACGCTACAGGATATACAACATGTTCGAAGACCACTGGATGCCCTTCTGGAAGTGGAGATACAAGACGTACCAGACTGATATCATCCTTTCGGACACGCCTGGCAACTACACAATGCTGTACAACCCGGACAAGAACGGCTTCCAGGGAATCATCTACGGGCCCTACAGGATGAACATAACCGCGAAGAACCTGACCAACGTGAACGTTCACCACCCGGAGTTCATGCCTGTGCTCGATTCGAACCGGACGTTCGCTGCTGCGAACGCCACTGTAGAAGTGTACTTCCAGTACCTATACTATTCTTGGTGGAACAACACGTGGGTCGCCAAATGGAGCTCCCAACCCAACTTCTACAGTTCATCGATGGCCGATCAGCGCGCGGATGGATGGTGGCTTGGCGTACAGTACAACGTAACCATGAACAGGGAGACCGCCCAGGAATGGATGAGGCTGCCGATCACGGCAACGGACGTCGCGGCCTGGTGGGCGGCTAACGTCACCTCGTACAAGACCCAATGGGGCAACTGGTTGTTGAACGAAGAGAACGTCCGGCTCGACGTATACAACGCGTACGAGTTTCCGGGATCCGTGATTGGACCCTATGCGAAACTTGTGGAACTGCCGAACGGGGACGTCAGACTCGAGCTCGACCATGTCAGCTGGGCCTATGAGATCGTGATGGCCAGGTGGCTTCTGGAGACGCAGATCAGCACCCACCAGCCCTACTATGAGAACTTCACGATGAGTGCGAAGTTCGACGATAAGAAGGCCAACCTTACCCTCGACACTATCTGCCAGTACAGCATGCATGCGGTCAAGGCCAACAAGAGCGCAGGAGCGGGTTCAGCGTGGGTCATCGAGGCGATCCGGGCGGATTACGTGGCGCCGAGCTTCCTTCACCCGAAGTCCGACTTCGCGCCATACGTGAAGTTGACTTACACCAGCTGGAACGCTGGGGATCCGTATTTCAGCACGGAGAACGGTTACGATGTGACCCCAGGCTGGCTCAACCTGACGAAGTCCCAGACGCTGGTGATCGAGCTTCCGAAGCATGATCAGGTGATCGCCTACGTGGGGAAGGGCGTCGGTCCCGAAGCGATCAACAACATATCGTACTTTGGCGACTACAGAGAGTACAACGACATCACGCGTCACGGGAACATGAGCCTCGGGTACTACATGACGAACCTAGCCCCGGAATCTGGTCCAGGACTCGACCTGAACTCGATGTACGATGCGGTCAACAAGACGTTGACGATCAAAGGGCCGCACCAATTCGACAACTCGGGCTTTGGCTGGGGTAAACCGATGTACCACGGCGCGCCTTGGATTGAGTTCAACGTGACTTATTCAGGTAGCACCGTGTTCATCACCTCTGCTCCGACCCCGTCCACCGTGGATTATGGCTCGGCTGTTGCCTCGGAACCCGGAACAGTTGCGGAGATCACGGCCTTGATGGCGTTGGTCTCTGCGAGTCTTGCTTCGATCGCCGTGCTGGCGATCGGCCTGAGGCGCAAGGACGAGTGATGGCTGAAGGCGGCGAAAAACCCTCTCAAACCTCTTCACATTCTTCTTATTCCTCTGACCGACTAGGGTGTCCTTCGTCCTTTCTGCGCATCGCGCGTGCCATGCCTGATGTGACCTTCGTGACAAGGGCTCTCGCTGGCATGCGTCTCAGCTTCACCGCATCGTTCAGACACAACTCCTGACAGCAGTAGCATCGGATGCAGAGCTCCCTAGCTATGCGCGGCCGCCT
>CALMQK010000173.1 GCA_937872085.1 uncultured euryarchaeote | reverse complement strand
AAGGAGGTAACGGAGATGCCAGCAAAGATGAGGATAGGTATAGTATGCAGTGAGTACAACTTCGACATCACGCACATGATGTTGGAGAGGGCAAAGGAGCACGCGAAGTTCTTGGATGTGGAAGTGGCCAAGGTGGTCATGACGCCAGGCGTCTATGACATCCCGCTGGCGACCAAGATCCTGATGAAGGACAAGACTATCGACGCAGTCGTCGCCATAGGCGCTGTGATCGAGGGCGAGACGGAGCACGACCATGTCATCATCGGCCAGGCCGCGAGGAAGCTAACGGACCTCGCCGTCGAGTTCGAGAAGCCCGTCGGGCTGGGCATATCCGGCCCGGGGATGACCAGGCTCCAGGCCGAGGACAGGATCGAGCGCGCGAAGGACGCGGTCGAATCCGTCGTCAAGCAGCTGAAGAACCTGAAGTGAGAGGTCATCGAGAAGTAGAAATCCTATAATACGGCCATACTCTCGGGAGTTCCGTGGGCGCGATAATACTGGGCAAGATGCATTTGCGCTGGTGCGACAGATGCAATCTTCCGATTCTTGAGCAGACCACGTGCAGCACATGTGAGAGCAAGACGAGGGAGGTCAAGCTCACTCCACCCGCGGACGCGCGTCCCGCATTCGAATCCGATACGAGGCGTCTAAGGAGCATCATCGATTCCCAGTACGGTGCTGGCACCGGGGCCATCGTCATCCCCGAGAACCACGTTGTGCTTCTGAACAAAGCTCCCGACATAGATAGGATGGACGAGGTCATCCTCAACGGCGAAGTGGTCGGGACCCTGAGATTCAGCCTTCTCGGAGGCGACAAGTTCCTGTTGAGGCCGTCGAGCGCGGCGATGATCGCGTCGAAGGTCTCCAAGAGCTGGATCCGAGTTGACGCCGTCGCGGCACAGGCGATACGGACCAAGAAGGCAAGCACCCTAGCCGTTGGCGTGCTCGAATGCGACCCAGAGATCCGGGCAGGAATGGACGTCCTTGTGCTGGACCCCGATGGGAACGCGGTGTCAGTGGGCACATCCAAGATGTCCTCACATGAGATGATGAAGCCCGAAAGGGGCACTGCGGTCAAGACGAGATGGATAGTCGAGTCATGTGCCTCCTCACCCAGCGATGGATGTTCT
>CALMQK010000172.1 GCA_937872085.1 uncultured euryarchaeote | reverse complement strand
TCGCGATCACCACCATGAGCTCAATGAGTGTAAATGCGCGCCGGGTTGTCATCGAAGAGTGCGAACGCAGCCACGTGAAGCTGATGATCGGGCAGGTTGTTCGCTTCTCCCCTGTCGTGCGCCGGCTTCGTGACCTTGTCCAATCGGGAAGCCTCGGCCGCATCGTCTCGGCAAGAGCAGATTACCTCTTCGACGCCAGGCTCTCAAAGCGCTCATGGCTTTTTGATCGCGTTCTTGCCGGCGGCGGACCGGTCTTCGATATCGGCGTGCATTGTCTTGATACACTATGCTATGTTCTGGATGATCATGTCCGGTTAGTACAATCGCAGCTTTCACCGTTGCCGACATCCATTGCCACTGAGAGATCCGCGATTCTCGGTCTCGGGTTTTCGAAAGGAAGCCTGGCATCAATAACCTGCTCATTCGAAGCCCCGACGCGCCACATATTCATAGAGGTTATCGGAACCGAAGGGCTCGCCTCTGCGCACGATTTCACCCTCGGTGAATCCAGAATCACTCTCGACGTTTTTCGCAAGACGGACGGGGGCTCGACGAGGAAGGAATCAGCAGACTTTGACGTGCCCAACCTCTATATTGAGGAAGTCACATCCTTTTCGCAATGCATTCTGGATGACACGGAGTCACTCGTGCCGGGTTCCGCAGGATTGCAGCATCAGAAGGTGCTCGACGCAGCCATGGAAGGTGGAGGGACGATTTCCTAACCGTGACAAAGTGAGCTCTCCTGCAACATTAGAGCCAATAAGCCCGTAACTCTGCAGGGAAGGGAGATTGCCCATGAAACGTCTATATCGATCCAGAACTCACAGAGTAATCGGCGGCGTGGCTGGAGGCATTGGAGAGTACCTTGACATTGACCCCGTCCTCGCCAGGATATTGTTCATTGTCGCACTGTTCGCGGGGGGAGTTGGATTTCTTGCTTACATCATCGCCTGGATTATCATACCTGAACAACCAAGGGAAAGTACTATGACCATGCCACCCGATACTCAACAACCGAACATGCCTCCACAGCCTCAGCAACCTTCGAAACCTGAGGAAGCGCCCCGACGCGGAAGCATCGTCGGCGGACTCGTACTTCTGGTCCTCGGCCTTCTCTTTCTGGGGCAGAATTTTCTTCCTGATTTCAATTTCGGAGACTGGTGGCCGCTAATCCTGGTCGCCATCGGCGTGGGATTGCTCTACAAAGCTCTTCGACCAAGCCATTCCTAAGCGGAGGTAGTTATGAGATTGAGCACCCTATTCTGGGGAGTTCTCCTTGTTATCATCGGGGGACTTTTTCTTCTGAACAACCTTGGTATCCTGAACGTCAATTGGGATACGATCTGGAGACTCTGGCCCATGATATTGGTTTTCTGGGGCCTCTCGATTCTCGTGGGAAAGCAACGCCCCCCCTGGTATGTCGTTGCCCTGATGG
>CALMQK010000171.1 GCA_937872085.1 uncultured euryarchaeote | reverse complement strand
CAGCTCGCGATGGTCTTCTGCTCGACCAAGAGGATGGTCGACATGCTCGCCGACAAGCTGAGCGCGTACGGCTACTCCGCGGATGCCATACACGGCGATCTCTCTCAGGCCGCAAGAGACAAGGTGATGACCAAGTTCAGGTCGGGCAAGCTGAAGATACTCATAGCTACGGACGTCGCGGCCAGGGGCCTCGACATCGATGACGTCACGCACGTGTTCAACTACGACATCCCCGGGCACCCCGAGGACTACGTGCACAGGATCGGCAGGACCGCCAGAGCTGGCAAGACCGGCAAGGCGATCACATTCGTATCACAGGATGAACAGCACCTGGTTAAGTCGATAGAGAGGTTCGGAAGGACGAAGCTGTCCGAGAACGAGGTCCCCGAGTCCAGGGGCAGGGACACAGTTAGAAAGCAACTGGACCTGGACGAGTATGCGGACCACTTCGGGATGGTGAAGTTCAGGATAAACCTCGGCAAAAGAGACGGGGTAGGCATGGTCGACCTCGTACGGTTCATCGAGCGCAAGACCGGGATCACCGAGCATCTCGTAGGCCGCATCGAGATGGGCGTGGACACCAGCACGATCGAGATTCACAAGTCTGTGGCTTTCAGGGCCATGAAGGGACTGGAACAGTACACACTGCAGAACAAGCGGGTGGTGCTGGACCTGGTCAGACGCTCGTCTGGGCGTTGAGCGCCCTGTTGATCTCGTCCGCCCTGATGTGTCCTACGACTTTCACCTTGCAGGTCTTGATCCCATCGACGCCGAGCACGCTGTCGCGGATCGCCTTCGCCAGCTCCACCCCGACAGGACAGAAGGGGCTTGTGGGCATGAACGTGAGGGAGACGGAATCCTCTCCCACGACGATCTCCGATACGAGCCCCATCTCATAGACGCTGACTCCCGTGTGGGGGTCGAGCACGCTCTGCAGGACCTCGACCACGAGTTCGTCCTTTTGCATATCCAGCTGCAAATCACAATATCAGTATTATAAGCTGTCGTGGGTGGCGGAGGACCACGATTTATCTGTATACCAGGACAGAGAGACCGCCGGCGTTGAAGTGCTCCAGCTCTCCCCGCTCCGAGGTCAGCTTCTTCTCGATCTCGAAGTACTCCGGACCTAGCTCGATCTTCCTGCCGTCGTCCATTTGGATTGTCAAGCCTTTGTCCGATATGATGGCACTAGGTCCTGCCATCGCAGCAAGCTTGCCCGATATCTCTTTCGAATCCTTCTTGAAAGCTGGTCCGAGTCTGGAATGAACGGGCTTGACTCTCGCAATGGATTCTTTCAATGAGACCTTGTCAAGCACTTCCAACTCTCTTGATTTCACTGTCGCCTTGATATCCTCGACAGACCGAGCCATCAGGGCACGTGCATTTTCCCCCACGATCTCCACTCTTGCCACTTCGGCGTTGAGTGAGAGTCCTTTGGATGATTTCCACGAGCGGACCCCCGCGACTACCTCCTTGACAGCCTCGCCCATGAGCTCGGCCCGCTCATCCTTCTTCGGCGCTTCAGGCCAGGCTGACACGTGCACGCTGATCGGTCCCTCGCTCGCCTTGAAATTGGTCTGGTAGGCGTCCTCCGCCATATGAGGCAGGAAGACTGATGTCATCTTGAGGAGCCCGAGACCGACCTCATAGAGCGCATATCGGGCGCCGCCATCATCCTGCGAGTATGCCCGGTGCTTCGCGAGCTCCATGTAATGGTCCGCGAACTCGTGCCATAGGAAGTCCTCGATCGACGACATGACCTGGTCGAACCGATACTTCTCTGCTTGCTTCTCCGCCTGTAGAACGAGCTCCCCGAACTTGCTCAGGATCCAGGCATCCACTGGGTGCATGTTCTCCGGCCTCTCAGGCCTCGACTCGCACGCGGACCCGATCATCTTCATGACGTTCCAGGTCTTTGTCGCGAGCCTTCCACCCCTGACGAGCTCCTGCTCCTTGAATGCGTGGTCGATCCCCAGGGCGCATGCCGCGGCATAGTACCTCATCGCGTCTGCGCCGTACTTCTGGATGAGTGGCATCGGGTCTATCACATTCCCCGCGGAGGCATGCATCGGGGTGCCATCCGGTGCCATGACGAACCCATGGATCATCGTCTCCTTCCAGGGCTTTTCCCCGATCAGGAGCATCTCCCTCAAGATGGTGTAGTAGGCCCAAGTCCGGATGATCTCGAGCCCCTGGGGTCGGAGCGACATCGGATAGAGCTTCTTGAAGAGCCGGTCATCGCGCTCCCAGAATGTGTTCCATAGGGGCGATATGCTGGAATCCATCCATGTGTCGAAGACGTCGGTCGAGCCGACGTACTCCCCGCCGCACTCGCATCTGTCGACCTTCGGTCGCGTGGCCGTCGGGTCCACATAGCAGTCCTTCTCCTCCGCGAGCTGCACCTTGCCACACTCGCCGCACTCCCAGAGCGGGATGGCCGTTGCGAAGAACCGCTGCCTCGAGACTACCCAGTCCCAGGCCAGCGAGTTGACCCAGTTCTGTATCCTGATCTTCATGAATTCGGGGTTCCAAGTGATCTGGTCTATCATCTCGAGGACCCGGTCCTTGAACTGGACGCTCCTGATGAACCATTGGGGGACCTTCAGGAACTCTATCGGCGTATGACACCTCCAGCAAGCGCCGACGTTCTGGTCGATGTCCTCCTGCTTGACCAGCAGCCCTTGCGTCTTCATGTCCTCGATGATCGCCTTTCGTGCATCCGCGATGGGCATCCCAGCGTACTTGCCGACGATGGATGTCATCAACCCGGATTCGTCGATCCCCTTCTCGATGGGCAGGTTGTACTTCATGATCCATTCGAGGTCGTCCTTGTCCCCGATAGAGCATATCATCACGGTCCCCGTGCCGAAGGTCGGTTCGACCTTGGGGTCGGCTATCACCTTGACCTTCTTGTCGTAGACCGGGACGAGAAGCTCCTTTCCCACAAGGTGCTTCTTCGACGCGTCATCTGGATGGACGGCCACGAGGAGACATGTGGACAGGAGCTCCGGTCGCGTGGTCGCGATCAGCACTTCCCTGCCCGTGTCCGCTTCATGGAACTTGACGTAGTTGAGCTTGGTCTTGCGAGGCTCGTACTCCACCTCGGCATCCGCGAGGGCCGTCCCGCACCTTGTGCACCAATTGATCGGGAAATGGCCCTTGTAGACCAGGCCCTTCTTGAACATCCTGATGAAGGAGACCTGCGTGAGCCGCCGGTAATATATCGCATCCGTCTGATAGTATATGCTCGGGTCCATCGACTCGCCCAGCATCTCGAACTGCCTGGTCATCTCGCCGATGTGTTTCTCGGCGAACTCGCTGCACATCCTGATGAACTCTTGTCGCGGGACGTCCGAGGCCTTGATCCCCTTTACCTTCTCGACCCTGACTTCGACGGGGGTCCCGTTGACGTCGAAACACAGGGGAAAAAAGACATTGTACCCCTTGAGCCTCCTGTATCTCGCGGCGAAATCGATCACCGTGTAGCCATAGGCGTGACCGAGATGGAGGGTCCCGGAAGCGTATCTAGGAGGGGTGTCGATGCTGAAGACTTCCTTCTCCGAGTTTGGGTCGAATCGGTATATCTGCCACTCCTTCCACTTGGCCTGCCACTTGGGCTCGCACTCCCGCCAATCGTATTGGGCCATGACTTCACTGACAGACAGATTAGTCTAGATAAACCTTGTTCAGTCGAGCGGTGGCCAGATTGCCGAGCTGGTCGGTCAACTTCTCGATCTCTTCCGTCTGAAGACGTTGGCGAGGATCAGGTCCTCCGCCTCGGGAGTCATGGGCCCCGCCCACTGATCCAGGGAGAACAACCCGTCGGCCAGGCATCTGACTAGAACGGTCATCTGGTGCGGGCAGAAATATCCCTTCTCGCGGAAATCGACGCACTCGCAGGATGTGGCGATGTCCTCCGTGGTCTGGTTCACGAAGCGGATGTGGTATACCTCGTAACCATCCGAGCGCCTCATCGTGAATATCGCGTTCACGAGCGTGTAGTCGCTCTCTGGATCGAAATCCACGATCTTGCTGCTCGTCGCCCACTTGATCGCCTTCGCCATGTTCTCGGCGAAGTATATCTCCTCTTGAGTCGAGCAGAAATCCTCCAGCACGCTTTGCCCTATGCTCTCCTGCACGAACCCGATCAGCTCCTTCTTCAAGAGGTTGGAGTCGCCGGACACGCCCTGCGCATCGCACAGGTTCCTCAGGCTCTCGACGGTGAGTCTGGACAGCCTGAAATCAAGCGGAAGATTGCTAGACATCGTTTCCCATCCCTAGCACGCATAATCGCCGAGGAACGAATTAAACCTATTCGAGCCGTCGTCGGCGATGACCCGTCACTCCAAGTCGCGAGAACGGGAAGGTTCTTCGTTCACCCGAGCGAAATCGAGCGGAGCCCTCGCTAGGAACCAGGAGGAATGAAAGAACGAAAGGATTTATGGAAGAGGTTTAAGGGTTGACGAGGCACCTACTGCTCGCCCTTCTTCTTGTC
>CALMQK010000170.1 GCA_937872085.1 uncultured euryarchaeote | reverse complement strand
GCGCCTCCCCAAGCGCTGACGATGGCGGCGTTGGCGAGCAGGTATGACAGCACCCTTCGCCTGCCCGCGCCTATCGTCTTGATTATTCCTATCTCGTGCCTCCTATCGGCCGTCTCGGACCCTAGGAAGCTGTAGGCCAGCACTGCGGTGACGAACGATGACGGGAGGAGGACCCAGGACATGTCGCGCTCGATCTCTCCCACCCCCGAGCGCAGGAACTGGATGATCCCGATCATCGGCTCGACCGAGAACCCGTTCGATCCCAAGCTCGCGATCTCGTCAGCAGTCAGCGACTTGGAGATGGCGAAATTGAATCCCGGCTGCCCTGTCAAGGAGTGCAGGAGCTCGGGACTTCCGAAGAGCCAGTCGTCGGAGAACATCGACGACGAGAACTTGCCCGAGACAGTCACCATCTCGGACCGCAAGGACAGGTTCCCTACGAGGGCGAGATTCGTCCCCGCGAGCACATCGTTCCCTGTCGTCGAGAGGGAACTTGTCAGCACGTGATTCGAATCCTCGATCGAGAACACGGTGATGTTCTGTCCAGAGGGTTGTGCTGTGACGAGAACGAACGCCCCGAACGCGCTCTTCGCGTAGGAGCTGGACAACTCCGATTGATCGAAGAAGCCCATGCCGTGTTCGGCGGGGAGAGTGACCAGGTAATAGTCGGCGGAGAAGTTGCGTTCCAGTTTCTCGGTGGAGTTCCTGATCCCGCCCGCAACTGAGAAACTCGCGACTATGAACATCGTGCAGAGCGCGATGCCCCAGCTCGTGGAGCGGGCCTTTCTGCTGAACCTGAACAAAGGAAGGCGGAGTGTTGGCACCGCGAGAAAATGGGGAGGCCCAGAATATATACATTCGCTGAGGAACCTCGATCTCCGAGCTCAATCCTTGCAGAAGGTCGCGGCCTTCATCTGAGACGCGTGTTCCCTCACCGCTTCCAAAGCCCGCGACCTCTCGCCAATATTGCCAGAATAGAGGGATATCAGCTTCGAGCCTTCGACGACCCCGGACGCACCCGATGACATGGCCGCTCGCACATGCTCCGGTGAGGATATCCCGAAACCCAACACGACCGGGAGCTTGCTCCGCGAAGTCACTCTGTTCAGCAATTCCACGGCCGAGCGCGGCAACTCGTTCCTCGCACCAGTAGTACCGGCGACGGAGACGACGTAAACGAACCCCCGGGCTTTCGAGAGGATGTAGTCGATGCGCGAATCACTGGTGGAGGGAGCTATCAACCTAATGACATCCAGCCCATGCTGCGACGCCGCGGCATCCAGTTCCGTCGATTCTTCCGGAGGCAGGTCCACGGGCAGGATGCCGTCCGCACCGGCCTCCGCGAGCCGTCTGCAGAACGTTCCAACCCCCATTCGAAGGACGGGATTGTAGTACGTCATTACAACGATCGGCTGAATGACGCCCTCCTTTCTGAGGTCGGATATCAGCTCGAAGAGATCGGAACACCTGAATCCAGCAGCAAGAGACCGGTTCATCGCCTGCTGTATGACAGGTCCGTCCGCGACCGGGTCGGAGAATGGCATTCCGAGCTCAATGATGTCCGCACCAGCTCCTACGAGCGACTTCACTAGCTCCCTCGTGAACCTCTTGTCGGGGTCTCCAGCACACACATACGGGATGAACGCAGACGAGCCGCGCACCCTGGCGAACGCCTCGGCCATTCTGGTCACAGCTTCCCCTCCAGTTCTGCCACCTGGCTCACATCCTTGTCCCCTCTCCCCGAGAGGTTGACGATGATGATTTGATCTCTGCTCGAGGCCTTGGCTAGCTCCGCCGCGAACGCGATTGCATGAGCGCTCTCCAGAGCGGGTATGATGCCCTCCGTCTCGGAAAGCAGATGGAACGCCCTGAGAGCTCCGTCATCCGTGATCGCGGAGTACTTCACGCGTCCCGACTTACCGAGGAACGCATGCTCTGGTCCGACCGCTGGATAGTCTAGACCGGCAGCGACCGAGTGCGTCTCCTGTATCTGGCCGTCCGCATCCTGGAGAACCATCGTTCGGAATCCGTGGAGAACACCATCGGACCCGGCACATACGCTCGCGGAGTGCTTCCCCGTCTCCACGCCTTTCCCTCCGGCCTCGACCCCGTACATCGCGACGCTCATGTCGTCCACGAACGGGTGGAAGAGGCCGATCGAGTTGCTCCCGCCGCCTACGCATGCTACTAGGGAATCCGGGAGCCGACCTTCGGCGCTCAGGATCTGGCTCCTAGCCTCTCTGCCTATCACGGACTGGAAGTCTCGCACCATCGTCGGATACGGATGCGGACCCACGACGCTGCCGATCACATAGTGCGTGTACTCGCTTGTTGCCGCGTAGTCCCGGAGTGCTTCGTTGATCGCGTCCTTGAGCGTTCGAGAGCCACTCTTCACCACGTTGACCTTCGCTCCCAGGAGGCTCATGCGGTAGCAGTTGAGCTTCTGCCGCTCGACATCCACCTCGCCCATGAACACCTCGCACTTGAGGCCGAACAGTGCGCATGCGGTGGCTGTGGCCACCCCGTGCTGTCCGGCTCCCGTCTCAGCAATCACCCTCTCCTTGCCCATGCTCTTCGCGAGCAGGACTTGGCCGAGAGCGTTGTTGATCTTGTGGGA
>CALMQK010000169.1 GCA_937872085.1 uncultured euryarchaeote | reverse complement strand
CTTCCCGTAGTGGATCATGCCGACTGCCAACAGGGCTACTCCTAGCCAGTAGAAGACGGTTATGATGCCAACGATGGGCGCTGCTGTCGAGCCAGCATACATCGTGCTGTTCGGGTCCTGCAAGTCAGCCAGATAAGTGGAGAGGATTGCAGCATAGAGAACAGCCGCGATGACGACGGTGATGACGAGCTCTATCACCTTATTCGTAACATCTGCCATTGCGGTGTCACCTCCACCGCATGACAAGCGGGCTTCATCGGAGTTGAATGGGCGGGATGGAATATAAAGGAACCTTGCATTGCTTCCTGCTTCATGGTGCTGACCCCTTTTCCTGCTTCTTTGCTTCGTGCTTCTCCTCATCGGGGGGAGTAAGTGCTTGGGGCGGCTGCCTGGCTGGTTCAGGACCCGTGATCTTTGATACCTGTCCGTCGCTCATGCCCGTCAGAGTCTCGATCTCTCTAAGAGTATGGTTCTCTCTGAGCGCCTTGAGCGCCTTGTCCCGTTGGTCCATGATCCTCTGCAGCCGTTGATTGATGGGCGCTGAGTCCTGGCTAGTATACTCGTCTATGAATTCGTCCTTGAGCTTCTCATAGGAGTCCCACCATTTGCCAGTCATCTCTTCGAAGACAATGCCGAAGAGAGGGTTCCAATATGGCGTGGTCCAGGGATTGGCTTTGGACTCTCTGACCTCGGCATAACCCCGGAGCTCGTCCTCGATGGACGTGTTTATCCAGAAGTGCATGGCGTCCCTCATGTCCTTGGCTAGAAGGTTCCTATGAGGGAGGTTCATTATCATGGTGAGCCGCTTCTTACCGACGATCTGGAAGACCTTTGCCATGGCCTTGACCCAGACAGTGGCCCAGTCTTTACTATATAAATCTACTCCACTCTCGTCCAGAATGGCGACGGGGAATCTATCATGCTCTGGATCCGCAGGAGGAAGACCTGCTAGACATTTCTTATAATCATCCAATCTGAAGGTAACATTCTCCACTGGGAAATCGGGGTCTATCTTCTTCGCCCAAGTACAGGCGATGGTCGTCTTCCCGGTCCTCGGAGGACCTGCGATCACTATCCGGTTGTCGAAACGATTCTTACCGCGTCTGATGACGCGGTAAGCGAGATAGTTGAACGCCCTGTCGTCATAGACCGGAGCGTAGTGGGCCCCCCTGACATTCTGCTGGAAGTACCTGGCCTCATCTATCAGGCCGACTGTGAACGACTGGCCCTTGTGCTTTATCTCCACTTCCTTCAATTTAATCACTCGTGCTGTATTTATTTCGTTTGCGGAGCTCCTCGGTCACTGGCTGGACCCCGGTGTTCACCTTATCCTCCTGCTTGACCGATCTGAG
>CALMQK010000168.1 GCA_937872085.1 uncultured euryarchaeote | reverse complement strand
GCCCCCGTCGTTCCCTTCATGAGCGTGCTGATCAGGTAAGCTATCGCCATCACAGCTAGCAGGAACTCCAGCGCGAAGGCGAATGACAGGAAGAAGTCCTTGTCTAGCCCACTAACGGAGACGAACGACAGGATCCCGGTCACCGCATAGAATATGACGATCACCAGGATACCGGCGGTCATGCTCGCACCGAACTTCCCCAGGTACAGGCTTGCGCGCCTGATCGGGTTGGGGAAGATGAGGTATCCCGTCCTTGCCTGGTATTCGCTGACTATGGCATCGGCGCCGAAGAACGTCGCGCATATGACAATCAGAAGATTCGCGAAACCTACGAAATTCGAGGCGAATGACTCCGCGGTATTGTGCCACCGGTATGTCGCCGTGTATGTGTGGTTAGTCGTGTTGTGCGCGAACAAGATGACGTTGACGCCTTTTCCTAAGGCGGTCGTAGAGAAAGTCCAGTTCCCCGCCTGCTCGCGAACTCCGTCTTGGAAGACCTCAAGGCTGTCTACCGCAACGACGCTTCTGTTGACGTATCCCACGTTGCTCGGCGGCAATTGGAGACCGGGGACTTCGAAACTCGTGACCCAAATCTTCACGTTCTTGTCGGTCCCACTATAGGGACTGCCAGTCGCTGGCGGGATCACGAAGATGAGAGCGATGACCAACGCCGCGATCGCGACGGACCCGAGCAACCTCTTGGACCTGAGGTACTTCAGGAGCTCGTACTTCCAGACGATCGGGATCTGCTCGATGTCGGTCGGGAGTTGCCTTGCGTGATGCTGTGATTCTGCCATCTTGGATCACCTCGAATCCTTGACGAGATCCATGTACAGCGATTCCAACGGCACCCCGACCGTCGCGAAGCCCGTCACCTTCACGCCTGTCGAGATGACCTGTTGCAGTAGGTTGGCCCGCTCCTCGAAGCCACCCTCAAGAGAGACGATGAAAGTGTTGGAGGTGGCTCTCGTCACTTCCTTGACATTGGCAAAGGTCCTGACCTTGGAGAGCACAGTGTCCCCTACCTCGCCAAGGACATTGACCTCGAGCCTAACGACCTTGGTGAGCGTGCTGAGCTTCTCCAGAGAATCGTATATCAGGAGCTTGCCGTGGTCGATGAGCGCGGCCTTGTCGCAGACCTCCTGGACCTCGCCCAGGAGATGGGAGCTCATGAATATGGTGTACTTCTGCTTCTTCAGCT
>CALMQK010000167.1 GCA_937872085.1 uncultured euryarchaeote | reverse complement strand
GCCAGATGCCCTGATATGAGTGTGCATCGGGAATGTCTATGCTCTCACGGACCTTGGGGAACTCAAAGGAAAGAGAGTCGGTGATGACGCCAGCGGCGCCTCGCTTCACGACGGCTTCGATGTGAACTGAACGAGCGCTGCCGGTGGTGAGGACGAGCTTCCCTTTGACCTTCTTCCCCCTGTAGTCCTTCTCAGACAACCCCGCTCCGACATCGACGAGCTCCGCGGTCACACCTTCACTCGGTGTGCCCTTGCTGAATGTGTGCAGGGACATCGGGATGTCCTCGAAGGTGGCCAGGAGCCTCTCCTTGGGTACGACCAACCGCAACTCCGCGCTCTCTACCTTCCAACCGAGCGTCGACTGATGGGTCCAGAACTTGTGTTTCCCATCCGCAGGGAACTGCATTATCTCCGCATCCTTGAGCCCCATCCGGCGCAGCTCCTCCACGACATACAAGGCCGCGTCATGGTACATCGGGGATCCTTGTATTCGGTGGAACCTAGCGATATGGGACACGTAGGACTTTGCGGTCGAACCTGACAGCTCATCCTTCAGGAGTTTCTCGTCTTTCATGCGGATTCCGAAGACGGGGAAATCGTCTGGCTTTATAATGCTTTCATGGTCGGACTCAGCGGACCAGGGCTGCAACGGATTCCTGGAACACCTCGGTGTGCCGACGGACATCCTTCTTTGTCGTGAAGGGTGAGATCAGTGCCATGTTGTGGAACGGAGTCATTAGGATTCCTCTGTTGAGGGCCATGAGATGCAACAGCTTCTCAAGGTCGGCGTCCTCGTGGGCATCCACCTCGGCCGCGTTGCGAGGAGCATTCGGCATGAAGCTATACTCTATCCTGACACCAAGGCGTGTTACTTGCCATGGCAGCGACTCGGTCATGATCACATCGTCTATGCCATCGCGGAACTCTACTGCGAGAGGCATCATCTTCTTGAAACTCCGCTCGGTGAACACCTTCTGGAGCGTGGCCTTCATGGCTGCGATCTGAAGGGCATTCCCGGAAAGCGTCCCGCCGATTCCGCTCTCGTCCGGGTCGTTCGACATATGATCGATCACCATGTCGGCGACGTGCTGGCTGATCCCATATGCCGCGACCGGGATGCCGCTTCCGAGCGGCTTGCCCATCGTCATGACATCAGGCTCCAAGGCGTATTCCCTCGTGTA
>CALMQK010000166.1 GCA_937872085.1 uncultured euryarchaeote | reverse complement strand
TACAGGCTCCTCGAGCATACCGCTGACGCGATGGTAGAAGCATATGGCAAGGACCTTGGGGAACGGTTCGGAAACGCCGCCTACGCGATGTTCGACCTGATGACCGATGTCACCAAGGTCAAGCCAAAGGGCGAGCTAGAGGTCACCTTGACCGCGGAATCCAGGGAGCAGCTGCTAGTCGATTTTCTGCAGGAGCTGCTGTTCCTCCACGAGACGGAGGACCTAGTCCTGAGCAAGTTCGATGTCAAGACGGATGGGAAGAGCCTCGAGGCTCTCGTCTGGGGTGAGAAATTCGATGAGAAGAGGCATTCGAAGCATGCCGTTGTCAAGGCGATCACATATCACAGACTGGAATTCGATGATACAAAGGGCACTGTGACCGTGCTGTTCGATGTCTGAGGTATTGAGATGAAGAGTTCTGCGATAGCGTATCCGATCCAAGGCCTGATCAAGTACCATGGGCTGAGGGACGAGAGGCTCAGGATCCCCTTTCACGATTCGATATCGGTCGCGACATCTCCCACGGCATCCCATACGACCATCGAGTTCGGCAGGTTCAAGAAGGACACAGCATCAGTCGATTGCAACCAGCTGACTGGAAGGGAGCTCGAGAGGGTCGTCGACGTAGTGAGAGAGGTTCGACGGAGGAGCCGGGTGAAGGACAAGTTCAAGATGGTATCAAAGAACAACTTCCCGTCCAATGTAGGGCTGGGCGCATCCGCTTCCGGTTTCGCGGCATTGGCGGTCGCTGCCTCGGACGCCGTCGGACTGGACCTAACGCTTGAGCAGGTCTCCGTCATTGCGAGACGAGGGGCGGGTTCGGCCACGCGGTCGGTGACCGGCGGGTTTTCTAGATGGAAAGCGGGCTTCGAGGACGAGGAGTCGTACGCCTACCAGCTCGCCTCCGAGGAATTCCAGATGGGCATCGTTGTCGCGCTCATCCCGGCATTCAAGTACACGGAGAACGCGCACCGGGCCGTCCTCACCTCCCCCTTCTTCCATTCCAGGCTCGCGTTCGTGCACGAATCTCTCGCGGAGATGGAGAATGCGATCAAGAAACGGGACATCCGTAGGATCGGCATGCTGGCCGAACGCGATTCTCTCATCCTTCACGGCATCACGATGACAAGCGTCGACGAGATGATGCTGTGGAGACCAGAGACTGTGAAGGTGATCCTCGAGGTAAGGAAGATGCGGGAGGAGGGTCTACCTGCATACTTCTCGATAGACACTGGGGCGACGGTCTATGTGAATACCAAGCCCAAGAACGTCAAGAAGGTCGAAGGACGAATAAGGAAGCTCGGGATCAAGACCATTACCTGTGGCGTCGGCGGAAGCGCCAGGGTGACTGACGAGCACTTGTTCTAATGTCCTTCGCCAGGGCTCCTCATCTGCTCTATCGCATCTCTTAAAGTGAGTTCTCCGAGCGCTACCTTCCTGGCGAGCTCCCGCGAGACCGTCAAGGATCCCTCGCTTTCGAGCCGACTGATCCTCTGGATGTTCCTTATCTCACCTGGGCATGGGTTGGTCTCTTGCCTCTTCGCGGGTCGGTACCCGGGAGTCATGGCTATCTCGACCGCGGCATCCTCGTCCGGGGTCTGCGATTTCGTCGTCGTGTTCCTCTCGTCCACTATCTCCAGCTTGTGCCCTTCGTCCCACAGCTTGTTGAATGTCCTGTTACGATTGGTCCGGTCTCCATTGCCAATCCTGACAACGACATTTGCTGTGGGATACTCCCTTACGACATCCTCGACCAGCTCACCAACGGACTCTGGCGTGCTGGCGAGGGACCTCATCAGGACTGCACCATCTCCCAGGACCGCAAATCCAGGTCGCACCCCGGGATCGATGCCGATCACTATGTCTCTGACCTCGCTTTCCACAGAGAGCATCAGTCTGGCCCTCGCGACTGCAGCATCAGGGTCAGGATCCGTCACTATCCTGTCGAATGGGATCCTGTCCTTCTCCTGCTCACTGGTTATGATGACCCCGACATTTGCGGGCGTGGGGTCGGAGAAGTCAAGGGAGACGAACTTGAGGTCCTGTTCCCTGAGAACCTCCAGAATCTCAAAATAAGTCCGAGGATCCTCAGTCAGAAGGCCGATCAGTCTCATCTGGTGGCTATCTATGGCACTCTGGATAAATAACTCTTGTCGAAGTATCCCTGTTCAGGTTCTCCTGAACCCGCCGAAGACGGACTTCTTCGATCCAGGTCCTTCGGGCTCGCCGATCGCCTCCTGGAACTGCCTGAGGATATCGCGTTGGCCGGGGGTGAGCTTGGTGGGGGTGACGACCGTCATCATGACGAATTGGTCTCCACTGCCGTGACCTCTCATGTCTGGCAACCCTTTCCCTTTCAGCCTGAACACGGTCCCGGTCTGAGTGCCAGGTGGGACCGTGACCAGTGCGGTCCCCTCCAGAGTCGGCACTGATACCTCATCTCCTAGAGCCGCTTGAACCAAGGACAAATGGGCCTCAACGTAGAGGTCGCTGCCCTCTCTCTTGAACACGGGGTCATCCGCGATGTGGACGATTATGAAGAGATCTCCGGTGGGCCCGCCATTCGGGCTCGGTTCCCCCGCTCCTCTTATCCTCAGGCGCATACCCTCATCCGCGCCCTTCGGTATTGATACCCTGATGGTGCTGGTCGTCTGCGTAGCCCCGGATCCTCCACATGTCGGGCAGGCTTTCACGATCTGCTTCCCCGAGCCTCTGCAAGTCGGGCAAGCGGCAATGGACACAAATTGAGAGTTGCCCCTCCTCTGGGTCCTCTGGACCTGCCCGGAACC
>CALMQK010000165.1 GCA_937872085.1 uncultured euryarchaeote | reverse complement strand
GACCCGTGCCGATACCGGTGATCCTCTTGAGATCCTCTATGTCCGTGTATCCTCGTCTGATGGCGCTCCGCAGCTCCTCCACTGTAACGTCCTCGCAGAGGCATATGAACGATTTCCTGACGACCATCTCAGGGACCCCCGCGGCTCCTCAGCATCGATAGGGCGACCGCCTCGCCGCTCGAGATCCGTTCGTCCTCCCGGATGAGTCCAGTGATCCCGCCGCACGCGTACACTCCTGGGACACTCGTCCGGCCCTCCGCGTCGACCCTGACAGTCCAGAAGCTGCCAGAACTCCGCAGCTCGCAGCCAGCCTGCTGCGCCAGCTCCACCGCTGGAACGAGGGGACCGAGCTGGATCACGAGATCACAACTGACCGTCTTCGAGGTCCTGCCCTCGGAGTACTCGATGCCCCTGACCGCCCTCCCGCCGAGGACCTGCACCACCGACGAGGCATCCTGCACCTCGGCAACGATGGAAGAGTGGACCGCCTCGAGCTGTCTGCGAACCCTATCCCTGAGCTCGTTCGTCCCCACCAGGACGGCCCTCGCACCAGGGCTGATCCCTCGCGAGGTCAGCTGATGTATGGCCTCTGGGAGCATGTTGCCTGGGATGTCCCCGTTCACAATCGATAGGCCCGTCTCCGCTCGGCCCATGGCCAACAGGATCGATCTCGCCTTGACGAGCTTAAGCCCCGAACCGACCTGGATGCCCACCTCGCCCGATTCGTAGAAACCAAAAGCCGTCGAGGGCGGGGCGCTCACATCGCCCACTTGCCTGTCAGCAATGATGAGCGACCTTACACCTGCCTTTTGGATGCGCGCCTGCGCGACCGACCCGGAAATGCCGCGTCCTATGATGAGGACCTCACACGACTTCCTCTCCAAAGCAGGGAACGCGCCTGAAGAGTCGGGCATTCTGCTCGAAGATGCGAGGTGCCTGACGACGTATTGGTAGAAAGGCGTCATGAAAGTAGGCCTGATGAATCTTGAATGGTAGTCGAATTGACGGCGGAAGACCGAATCGAAGACGGAGAGAAGATCGAATCGCGTTGAGGGGAAGCCGCGCTCGGTCTGGACGACCATCCCCTGCTCTAGCGGGACACGGCACGTCCTGACGCCCGGGACCCCGTTCACTCGCATGACGCAGGAAATGCATCTTCCGGAACCGCAGTAGAGTCCCCTGGGCCTGTGGAACTTCATGCTTCTCGAGAAGGACTTGACACCGTCCCTGGCGAGTGCCGTCGCTATCGAGTCGCTCTTGTATCCGCGGACAGTCCTTCCGTTGAATGTGAAGTCCAAAGGTTCTCCGCTAAGAGGCATCCTGAACTCCCGCATGGGCACGCATGAACGGCCAACCCGATTATGTGATTAATATATGTCGCCGATGGGTCTCGGCCGCACCTGCCAGTTGCTCAAGTGTCGGCATACGAACCTTGATGTGTGTGTAGTTGATTCACCGGACGACACAAGGGGGAGTCATGAGGCGGGTTTGTCCCAGATGCAGGAAGGAGACTGGCGAGATGTTCTGCCCCTCATGCCATGTCCTCACGTTCCCACCGAAGGCAGCGGGATTGGCTCCCGAATCAGCAGCAGGGGAGACTTTCGAGGCCACGATCTGGCAAGGGCCGAACAGAAATCGCGGGGTGGAGATCCAGGCGAGCATACGAGACAGGTACTTCTCCAAGAGCCATGACATCGTCATCCTTCAAATCGAAGGCAGAAGGACGATCGCGAAGCTCGGACCCCAATTCTGGAAGAAGCCCGCGGTGATGAAGAAGGCGGTAAGTGACGACGGGAATGACCAGCTGGTGAAGCTGTTCGAAAAGCACCACCTGCTTCCGCCCAAGCAGTCCATGAAGGAGAAGGGCATCGTCGACACCATCGTCTTCGAGGTGGTCACCCCCCACGAGGAGTTCAAGCTCTCCGTCGAGGAGCGACAGGAGACGGAAGAAGAGAAGGAACGCTGACGACTAGATCAGCTTCATCTCCCGACCCACCTTCTCGAACGTGGACAGCGCTTGGTCCAAATCCTCCTTCGTGAGCGCGGCGTTCATGATCGTCCGGATACGTGCCTTGTCCTTCGCCACCATGGGGAAGACGATCGGGAGCGCGAAGACGCCGAGCTCGAACAGTCGCGCACTGAACTTCCTCGCGGCCCCGCTGTCACCTATCATCACTGGGATTATGGGTGTCTGGCTCTTCCCGGTGTCGAACCCCATCGCCCGGATCTCCTTCCGGAAATGGTCGGTGTTGCTCCAGAGGTTCTTCACGTGCTTCGGCTCCTTCTCGAGCACATCGATCGCGGCGATGCAAGCGGCGACCACCGCCGGAGGATGCGAGCCGCTCAACAGCCATGTCCTGGACTTGTTGTAGGCGAAGTTGACGAGGTCCCTGCTTCCTGAGACATGTCCGCCGACGACCCCGAACGCCTTCGAGAAAGTGCCCATCTCGACATGCACGTCGTCGTACTTCAGCATGAAATGTGAAGCGATCCCGCGTCCTTCCTTCCCCAGGACCCCCTCGCCGTGGGCGTCGTCCACATACAACATCGCCCCATGGTCGTGAGCCAGCTTGGAGATACCGTCCAAAGGGGCGATGTCGCCGTCCATGCTGAACACTCCATCAGTGATTATCAGTATCTTGCAATACGGAGGGTCATGTTCTTCGACCTTGGAGAGCACCTTGCCAAGGTCGCCCGTGTCGCAATGCTTGTAAACGGCCCTGTCCGCTCTGGATAGCCTCACACCGTCGATTATGCTCCCGTGGTTCAGTTCGTCGCTGACTATGATGTCCCCGGCGTCGGCTAGCTGGGGGATGAGCCCCGCGTTCGCCGCAAAGCCGGTCTGGAAGACGAGCGAGGCCTCGGCCTCCTTGAACTTCGCGAGGCGGCGTTCAAGCTCCATATGAAGATCCATGTTGCCCGCGATGGGCCGAACTGAACCGGAACCGGCCCCGTGCGACCTCACCGCCTCGATAGCGGCCCTCTTGAGGCTCGGATGGTTGCTCAGGCCCAGATAGTTGTTCGAGCACAGCATGAGCACGCTCTTGCCGTCGACGACGCATCTTGGCGCACTCGGTCCCTCGAGGACACGCAGTTTCCAATCCAGCTCGTTCCTTACGAGGTCCTCATACTCGGTCCTTAGAAATCCTACAGGGTTCCTGGCAGCCATTTCCTCACCACTCGGGCTTGAGTGAGACCTTCGCGGCCTTCTTCGAGCGAATGAGTTCCATCCCTTTCTCGATGTCCCTTATGGGTAAGGTGTGCGTGACTATCGATAAGAGCTTCGACCTGAAGGCAGGCTTCTTCATGACTTCGAACATGAGGTCCCAGGTCTGGAACATCTTCCGGCCGGTAATGCCAAAGACCGTGGCGCTCTTGAACGTGATCGCATTGTTTACATCGAGCGTGACAGGGTCGTTGTAGAGCCCGAGTATGGAAACTCTCCCACCGGGAGTCAGCATCTCGAAGACCTGCCTGAGGGCCGGTGCCGCTCCCGACATCTCGAGACATACATCCGCGCCATTGTCGTCAGTCAGCTCCTTGACCTTCTTGACGAGCGCTCCGTTCCCCATAGCAGCATCGAGCACATGGTCCGCGCCCAGCTTCTTCGCCAGCTCGGTCCTCACCTTTTCGCTACCGAGCTCGGTTGCCAACACCTGCTTCGCGCCCATTGTCTTCAAAAGAGCGATCGCCATAAGACCGATCGGTCCGCAGCCAGCGACGACAACGTTTTTGTCCTTTATGTCGTGGAAGCAGTCGTTCGGGAAGACGGTGAACGTGGCGTTGCCAAGGGGCTCCAAGAGAGACCCAAGCTTTGGGTCAAACCCCTTCGGAAGCTTCATCGCGTTTCGCTCAGGGAGCTTGACGTACTCAGCGAAGACCCCGTCGGTGTCGACGCCCAGGATCTTCATGTTCCGGCAGATGTGCATCCTTCCGGTCCGGCACTGATAGCATGTGCCGTCCACGATGTGCGTCTCGGCGGAGACCATGTCACCCACCTTGACCTTCCTGACGCCCTTGCCCACCTGGACGACCTCTCCGCAGAACTCGTGTCCGAATATGATCGGCAGCGTCTTGACGCGCTTCTGGGCCCAGTGGTTCCAGTCCCATATGTGAACGTCCGTGCCACAGATGGAGGTCATCTTCGTCTGGACCAAGACCTCGCCCTTCCCGGCGACTGGCTTGTCCACGTCCTCGATCGAGGCTCCTGGCTCCCTGTTCCGCTTGACAACAGCGCGCATCTACGGTTCACAGCTCCTACTGTCCAAGAGTGGACCTTAGTCTTGATTATTAAGCGATTTGGGTGTACAATGAAGTTCGACTGAGGAGTCTTCATCCACTTTCCAGGGCACATATCCCAATCATTGGAGCGCCCGTGGTCATTTCGACAATGAGATGCTTTCGCGGGCAACAGGGCGCTTGACCGCCCTTCCGCACTTCTTGAACAAGTCCGCGTGTTCGGTGTGCACGGGCACCACGACCTTCGGGTCGATCCTACGGATGATGTCGAATATCTCTTCCTTGTTGGCGTGCCCTGACGCATGCGCCTGGTGGAAGTCAAGGTTGAACCGCTTGATCCAGTTCTGCAGGATTTCCTCCTGAACATCGTCCTCCTCGAACGGCTCACTCTTGGACCTGATGAAGAGGCTTCCCGGGCTTGGGAGTATGTCTATGAGCTCGGTCAGCTGCATTATGTCAGTCTGGAAGATGAACTGTTCCTGGTGTTTGGCGATATCGTCGCAACATACCACATGGCTGTTCTTGCTCCCCAGCATCTCCTGGTAGCGATTGTCAAATGGCAACGGCCTGGACATGCCTTGGCGGACATAGACCAACATGTTCGGGTCCGTCATCGGGTCTGGGACAGAAATCCGACTGTCGTCCTTCAAGGACTCGAGGAGGTGGGCCACCTTTGTCGACACCACGAACTTCCTCCCGGTTGCCTCTGCCACATCCCTGTATGTACGCATGCGGTCGACATCCTTGGGGTAGAAAGAGACGATTGCAAGCTTCTTGCTGCCCGCCACCAGCTTCCTAGCCCTATCCTCAACCTGCTTCTCCGAAAGATCCTCCCTGGGATCTTCGGGAGAGACCCGCGTGCCCTCGCATATCAGGGCGATCGGCTTCTCCTCTGCCGCCCGCTTGACGAACTCCCTAGTCATGTCGCTCCTCGGTCCATGCAGCCTGAGGTCCCCGGTGTAGACGACGCATCCCGCCGATGTGTGGACGAGAAAACCGTACGCGCCTGGAACAGAATGATCGACATGTATGGGCTCGACCTCGAGGGATCCGACCTTGATCTTCGACCCAGTCCTAAATGTCTTGAATTCGTGTTTCCCGAAATTGACGAAAGCACCGCTGGTCTCTTGCCAGGATCGTCGGATGGCGTCCGCAGCTGCTCCTAGATAGACTGGAATCTTGTCATCGACGAACCTAAGGTGCATGGCGTGGTCAAAGTGCATATGTGAGATGAATATCGCGTCGAACTCAGGCTTCGAGTACTTCAGATCCGTATCCTCGAGCCACTTCTCCCCGTACACGCCCTTAATCTGAGGCATGAGGTCGAAGAAGAAGTAGTCCTTGAGCCCTGTCCTTGACTCGCGTGGCAACAGCCAGTCAACGAAGTATTCGTCCTTCATGTTGAACGGTTCGCCGAAGTCGAGGAATATCCTGGAGTCCCCGTCCTCGAGCAGGATCTTGTTGCCGCCTATGTGATCCACCCCGCCGTAAGCCGTGATGCTGATCATCTTGCTGCGCCTCGCTCTTCCTCTCAACTGTGTCACCTCATGCGCCCGGGACGGCAATCAACCTTTTGGTCGCGGCTACGCGAGAAGGCGCCCTGTCTTGATCGCCTTGAGGTTCGAACTCGTCCAGCGAGGCGATGCGCACCTTGTTCTTTCCCATGCTATCGGCAATGTCGGCTATCCTCAGCCAGGCAGGAAGCTCGCTGAGTCCTTTGATCCTCTCGGCCCTTACCATCCTGTTGTACCACCTGTCGACAAGGACCGCGTCAATCCCTGCCCTGAGCACGGGGAAGAGATCTAGAGCAGGCATGTCTCCGACCATCACTGACTCATCCTTACTCAGTCCGTGCTTGGCGAGGTAGCGCTCGATCTTCTTGCCCTTGTCCCCGTTGAGGATGATTGCGTCAAATGACTTCTCGATCCCGTACTTCTGAAGGATCGCGGAGAGGATGGGCCAGGAATTACGAGACACGAGACATAGGGTGTCGACTTGGCCCCTCAGCGTCTTCAGGGTCTCCGCCACGCCTCTATCGAGCTCGAAAAACTCCACCGCCGCCTCAGGGGACGGATTCGCCCAGAACTCCCACAGTAGCCTTTTGCCCTTGGGGACATAGAGCGTTCCCTCGGCATCCAAGAACACATGCTTGAACCTCCTCGGCTTCTGAGCATCCCTTCTGTCCATGGCTGGAGAAGTCGCTGCCCCTGTAATGATGAAAGCCTGATATCGTATCACCAGTGATGATACAGCTTGATTTCGCGGTTCACCAAGAAGCACTGAGGGCAGAATTTAATAATAGTTTCATTATTAATCTAACGGTATCGTAGAAACTAAATGCATTGAGAGACCTACAGTACCTCGGTGAGATGAATGGCAGTCGTGTTCGGAACCCTCGGATATCGCCCCAAGTCGCTGATACCAACGATCAAATCCACGCCCAAGGTCGAGAAGGTGGTCTTCTACTGCGGCGCGGACCCCAAGGAACAGGATGCCTCGAAGAAGGTCGCCGACGCGAGGGCCGCAGTGCTGGAATACTGCAAGAGCATGAACATCAGTGCGACCGGCATCGAGCTTGAGGACCCCTTTGATTTCAAGAGCATCGCGCTCAGGATACGCCGCGACGTGAGAAAGCACAAGAAGGAAGGCAAGGAGATCGCGGTGTTCAACATCGCGGGCGGAACAAGGCCGACATCATCAGCGGCACTGCTCGTCTGCATCCTTGAGGGGATACCGACGGTCTACGTCCACGACGTGACCTACGAGGAGATCCATCTACCCCTACTCCGCATGGAGTACAATCAGGTGCTGTCCGGGGAGGAGAGGGAGATACTGCGCATCCTTTTCAAGAACAGGGCGAAGAGGCTCACCGAGGTGGAGCTCGCGGCTCTTGCCGGGAAGCACAAGGCGACGGTGAATCATCACCTCAGGAACCTCGTCTCCAAGGGGGCAGTCAGGCTCGAGAAGCATCCCGACGACGCGAGGAAGAAGATCGTCATGCTCGAGGAGTCGACGGAGTTGCTGCTTGGTGATGACGAGTGAGGGTCCTGGTATCGACTTTCGGCGGCGACGATTACGCCAAGGTGCTCAGCGCCATGAAGTCCCTGCCCTACGAGAAGCTCGTGCTGGTCGGTGAGGCGTCCGCAGAGGATACCGAAGGGTTCCTCAAGCTGGTGCACCTGGAGGAGATGTCTGGACATGGTCTGGATTTCGAACCAGTGGATACAAGTGGATTCATGGAGACGGTCGAGGAGATATGCGACGTCCTGACTCGATGCTCGAAGGACCCGGGGTCGGGGTGCTCGAACCTGGTCGCCCTCAACATCAGTGGAGGCTCGAAGTTGCTGGGGGACGCGGCTCTGTTCTCCGCATTCCGCCTCGGGAAGGAGGCGTACCATTGTGACGAGCGCGTCGCGAAACTGCCGGTCCTGAAGGGGGTCACCGCGGTCGATAGGTTCACAATGTCCCAGGTCAAGTTCATCATGTCGATAAAGGACGGTGGGATGCTCTTCGACGACCTCCTCCAGATCCTGAAACCTGCTGGAAGGCAGGCCGCGGAAAGGATCCTGAGGATCCTGCGGAAAGAGAGGCTGGTGGAAGCGGAACTGCGATCTGGCAAGGTCCATGTGGCATTGTCTGCCGAGGGTCGTGAAGTGGCACGGACTCTCGGGATCTCAGGAACGGATCGTGCCGCTGGTGCGGACCGATGAATCAGTGTTCGACGTCTTCCCCGCCTTCGAGTATCTGCTGCACGGTCGCATAGATGTCCTCGAGCCCAGCTCCTGTCTCGGAGCTCACGGGGATGAGAGACCCTCCAGCGCCTAACGTTTCCAGGGCTTGGAGGAACTCGATGCTGACCTGGGTCTGCGCCTCGGCCGACTCATCGAGGAGCGCATTCAACAGAGCATAGTAGTCCTGGCCCCAAAGGAGTATCCTCTCTGTGTCGGTCTCGGAGAGCAGGTCCGATTTTGAGAGAAGAGAGATCAATGGGACGGGCATCCGGAAGTGAACCGTGGATGCGAGCATCATGCTGGAGACATACCCGTTCGGGGTCTTCGCCAGCATCGGGTCAAACAGATAGCATATGGACGCAGCCTCCCCACTCAGTTCTTCGACGACGACCCGGCTGCTCTGTCTGAACGTGAAGAGTTCGACCTGCCCAGGGGTATCTATCAGCACGTAGTCAGTGTCGAAACCATCGACCACCTGGGCAATCTCCCTTATGTTGAGAGCGATCATGTCGGCGGCCGCGACCTGCGCGCCGTTCGGCCCCAGCCCTTGCTCGGCCATGACCTCCTCGATCTTGATCCAGTCTCTCACATCGACATCAGGAGCATAGAGCAGCGTGCCCACGCCTGGGTCCAGGTTCACCGTTATCCCATCGTATCCCTGGTTCTGGAGCCACAACTGAAACGCATTGGTGAGCGTGCTCTTCCCGCAGCCTGCAGTACCCACGAAATACACGTGTTTGGCAGCCATGACGAGGGCATTGAAGTTTACCGACTGCATTAACCTTTGCTCCGGTCTAGCCGCGGAACCCGCTGACGCTAAGATCAAGTGCCTACCCGAGGCAATCACATACCTAAACAATCTCCAATCTGGAAAACATAATGTACTTTAGTACCATTATCCGTTAGTTTGAGGGAGCCAGCTGTTCACACTCGTTAGATTACACGTATCATCTGTTGTGACCACGCGATAGGGAAGATTCATCGACAAGGGTTGGAACGATGGCCGACGACGGGGATAAGAAGGATGTGGGCCGAAAGGGCATGGCCGTGTATCTGTGCACTTGCAGGGATGAGATCGGCAAGCGCGTCGATACGAAGGCGATCGCCGATGAACTGCGAAAGGACCCTAGGGTGGTCTCGATCGGAGTCCACGAAGCGCTTTGCTCACGTGAGGGCCAGGAGTACCTCAAGGAGGAATTCCGGACCAAACATTTCGATAGGGTGGCAATCGGTGCTTGCTCGCCCAACATTCAGGGACTTATTGTGAATAGGGCACTTGAGGAGGAAGGACTCAACAAGTACCTGTTCGAACAGGTGAACATACGAGAGCAATGCGCATGGGTCCACCCTGACAAGAGGAAGGCAACCAGCAAGGCAAAGAGTCTCGTCAGGGGGGCGATAGCCAGGGCGGAAAAGCTCGTGCCCCTCGAGGACATCGATATCCCCATCAAAGGCTCCGCTCTGGTGATAGGCGGCGGCGTGACCGGCATGCAGGCTGCGCTTGACATCGCCAGTGAAGGGTTCAAGGTCTACCTGCTGGAAAGGACCTCGGAGCTCGGAGGTAGGACCTACAAGCTGAGCATGACATTTCCCACGCACAACTGTGGCATCTGCTGCATGCAGTACTGCAAGGAATGCGTGTTCACACCGAAGTCCGAGGATGTGCTCCAGACCAAGAACATCGAAGTCTTGCTCGACTCAGAACTGGAGGACATGACCGGCGGGTTCGGAAATAGACATGCCAAGATAAGAACCCCGGCGGGCACGAAGGAGATCGACGTCGGGACCATCATCGTGGCAACGGGGTCAAAGACCTTCGATCCAAAACGCATCCCCGAGTTGCGCTACGGGAACCCGAACGTCATCACTGCATCTGAGCTCGAGCAGCTCCTGGTGGCCGGACGGGAGAAAGGAGGCGGTCTCAAGAGGCCTTCAGACGGAAAGCCTCCGAGGACGATCAATTTCATTCAATGCGTGGGTTCGAGGGACAAGACCAAAGGGAATCTTCACTGTTCTCTCGTGTGTTGCACCTATGCCATAGGCCAAGCCCGCGAGATCAAGAGGATGGATCCCAGTGCAGATGTGTATATCCATTACATCGATCTCCGTGGCCCCTACCGTGGTTTTGAGGAGTTCTATATTGCAGCCAGAGAAGAGGGCATAAACTTCGTCAGAGGACGTGTCGCCGAGGTCGTTGAGGACAAGGGTAAGCTCTTCGTGAGGGCGTCGGACACCGACTCCGACACGCTGCTCAACATCGATTCCGACCTGGTCGTGCTATCGGTCGGTCAGGAACCTGCCGACGGCAGTGAGAAGATCGCCAAGATGCTGCACATCCAGACTGACATTGACAAATTCATGAAGGACATCAACCCCATGTTCCCGTCGGAATTCAGAAGAGGCATCTACGTTGCCGGGACGGCACAGGGTCCCCGAGGGATCAGATACTCGATTGAGGACGCAAAGGCCGCCGCTGCAAGCGCCGTCGAGCTCATGAAGAGGGGGAAGACGAAGTTCCCAAGGATCGTGGCCTTCGTCGATGAGCAGAGATGCAGAGGCTGTGGGAGATGCGAGAAGGATTGTGAATTCGAGGCCATTGAGATCGTCAAGGACCCGAAGACGGGAGCTTTGTTGTCCAAGATAGACGAGGTCAGGTGCGAGGGTTGCGGAGCATGCGCCGTCGCGTGCTGCAACAAGGCGATAACTGTCAACAACTTCAAACTTGAGCAGGTCGAGGCGATGGTGCGTGCCATCGCGGAGGAGGCTGGCTCTGATGAGTGAGACCTTCGAACCGAAGATCATCACCTTCGCATGCACCTGGTGCGGCTACCCCTCAGCCAACCTGGCTGGGGTGAACAAGATTGAGTATCCCCCGAACATAAGGATCGTCCGCGTGATGTGCAGCGGGAGCGTCGAGCCGGGGGCGATAATCGACGCGTTCGAGAACGGGGTGGACGGAGTCATGATCATAGGTTGCCTGATGGACAACTGCCATTACGTCTCAGGCAACAAGAGGGCCCAAGAGCGAGTGGATTCGCTGAAGAAGCTCATGGACATCATGGGCATCGATTCCAAGAGGCTCCGAACAGAGTGGATAAACGCATCCGAGAGATCCAAGTTCGCACGGACCGTGAAGGAGTTCACCGACGAGGTGAGAGCCTTGGGTCCCCTCCCCATTCCGAAGAAGCGGAAGGAACTGAAGGCCAGGACGAAGGAGCAGACGATCGCCGCTGTGAAGCAGCTGATCGAGGACACGGGAGCTTTCGACTGCGTCGAATGCGGCAAGTGCACCACGGTCTGTCCGGTGGCGAAGGCCGATAAGGAATTCGCTCCAAGGACCATCGTGCTCAGGGCGATGGAAGGCATCGTGGACAACATCGCCAAGGACAGGGACATCTGGACCTGCACGACATGCGAGCAATGCAACTCGATGTGCCCGTACAAGGTCGACTACTCCGGGTTCATCAGAGGCATGCGAGAGGAGGCCGCCGAGTTCGGGGCGGCCCCGCTCTGCTCGCAAGGAGGGCTCATCCACGCCACCCAGAGGATGATGGCCAGAGGCAAACTCAAACAGCAACGGCTGGGCTGGGTCACCAAGGACCTCAAGATAGCTGAGAAAGGGGACGTCTTCTATTTCGTCGGGTGCCTGCCGCACATGGATGCTATCTTCTACGACAGACCCGGGTTGCGACTCCAGTCCATCTGCGAGAGCGCTGTAAGGATCATGAACAAGGCAGGTATCGTTCCGGTGGTCAGCAACGAAGAGAAATGCTGCGGACACGATCTAAACTGGACCGGCGACGAGGAGGACTTCGAGAAGCTGATGGAACACAACCTCGAGGTCATCAAGAAATCTGGCGCGAAGAAGGTCGTCTTCACCTGCCCGGAGTGCTACAGGACATTCAAGAGCGACTACCAGGACCTGGCTGGCGATCTTGGGTTCGAGCTGGTACACATTGCTGATTTCGCGAAGCAGCTGATCGACTCAGGAGCCCTCAAAGTCGAGCCGTCCGCAAAGTCCTCGTTCACCTTCAGCTACCATGACTCGTGCAGGCTCGGCAGGCATTCCGGAATCTACGACTCTCCGAGAGAACTCGCCAAGGCGTTCTCAGGGAGCAAGTTCGTCGAAATGGAGAACACGAAGGACAAGGCGGTATGCTGCGGCGTCAGCGCATGGGCCAACTGCAACGCGATCGCGAAGAATATCCAGATAGAGCGAGTGGTCGAAGCGAAAAGGATCGGTGCGGACAAGCTCTTGATGTTCTGTCCGAAGTGCCAGGTGCACTTGAACTGCGCGATCCAGGACAAGACCCCCGTCGACCCGTCACTGGTGAACGTCAAGATCGAGGATTTCACCGTTGCGCTCGCCAAGCTCCTCGGGCTGATGCCTGAGGGAAGTTGAGGCTACCTTTTCGCATGATGGAAGAATGGCGGGGGTGAAGGGATTCGAACCCTTGGCCAATCGGTGTCTCCATCGACCGATGCCGATCGACGTAAGAGCCGATTGCTCTACCTAGCTGAGCTACACCCCCTCAAATTCGCAGTATATTCTCACTATTAATAAACCTATCGCGGACGACCGATGGTTGGTGGACATCTGGCCTATAAGGAAATCCGCAGGGGGCGGCAGGGCCCGATTCGAGCGGAAATAAGCATATTCATCTTTATATAATTTTATAATCTTATAAACAGATATATAGATATAAGTTGAATAATAATAGAAGAAAGGAGTTTGCGGACCTGGTCCCTCTTCAGGTCTTGGAGAAGTCCTTCACGATCCCGTCAATGGCCTTGGAAACGCTCGAGTCAAGCGGGACGGGCTTGTGGTTCTTGAGGACCCAATCGCATTTGTCCCTGGCGATATCCATCGGGCCCCTGCCGCCCTTCTTGACCCACATGTCGTAGGGATCGGTGTCCCAGAGCACCGGGATGTACGTCTCCCTCATGTGCTTGATCGTGTGCATCTGCGCCAGGTAGCTTCCACCGATGCCCACCTTCTTGACCAGGTCGAGGGCGAGTGTCTCCTTGTCCACGTCGAACCCTCTGTAGATCCTCAAGACGTTGGCCGCGATCTCGTTGTCGAGCATGAGTTGCTCATACGAAAGGCAGGTGGACCCGTCGTGCACGCCGAACCCGTTCACGATTTCTCCACCGACCTGGGCGCACCACATTGCCGAGATGGAATTCTCGAGAGATGCCTGGATCCCGGGTATCTTCGCGCCTGAGCCGAGACCTCCGACTGAGTTCGGCAGCTTGCAGTATCTCGCCATCTGGACAGCTCCTGAGCACAGGAGGGCGCTCTCGGGGGAACCGCCCATGTAGGACCCAGTCCTCGGGTCCATGCTCGAAAGGACCGAGCCGTAGATCTGAGGCGAGCCGGGCGCATAGGCCTGCATGATGCAGACCACAGAGAGTGTCTCCGCGTGGTTCACCGCGAGGTCACCGGCAATGGTCACCGGGCCGCTGATGCCCGCCTGCGCCATGCCCGTGATGTGTATGGGCACGTGGTTCTCCGCCCATATCATGGCAGCGTCCGTCGCCGTGCCATCGAGCATCAGCGGGGACATCGTGCACAGCATGGCAGAGATGTAATGTCTCTTCTTGAGCTCCTCGATCCCGCCCACGACTTCGGCCGCCATCTTGAGCTGTGCTTCGGCCTCAGCGATCGTCGTCGTGGACTCGGTCAGGATGTGCTTCTGCTGGTTGTTCATCGCGACCCTCATTCCCTCGACGACGTGCATCTTCTCTGGAACATCATACGAGACCACCATCGGTTCGTATATGCTCAGGTAGGGCAGCCAGTCGCTGATGATAGATGTCCTCCTGATGTCCTCCAGGACCGACTTCCTCCTCGTCCCGGCCTTCGCATCCCATACCGAGATGCCGCAACCGTCGGTGGTGTAGTAGCTGTGGGTCCCGTCGCACGGTAGGTCGAACTCCTTCGTCCTGCCCGCGAGCACGATGTTGCTGGGGGCTTTGGAGATCAGCGTCTTCACGACGTCCTTGGGGAACTTGACGTCGGGGCTCTTCTCGTCCACGATGCAGCCGGCGCTCTTGAGTGCCTTTCGTGCTTTCGCGCTGTGCACCCTGACTCCAGTCTTCTCCATTATCTCGAGGGCTGCCTCGTGTATCTGGCGTTTGTCGTTCTCGCTCATCGTACTGAACGGTGGCCTTATTTTGAATCTCTCCGCGAAGTCTGCCATTTTTCTTCACTCTCCTCCTGAACATACTCAGGTCTTTTCTTCCAGCTTCATGCAGAAGAAAGCGTTTTCACCCGATTCTGCGTGCTCACCAGCAACGCTTCTCGAGCCTCTCGATGCCCCAGCTCCCAGTGTACTCCTTTATGAGACTGTCCAGGTTCTTGCGTGCCTCGGGCTCCAGGGGTTCGGGGGTGTGCGTCGCGAGGATATCCTTCATCCTATCCTTCGCCCTCGCGTTCGCGTCCTTGGCACCGGAACTCATCCATTTCGTCCTCGTCCATCTGTCAGACAGTTTCGGCTGGAGGTGCTCCTTCCTGAAGCGCAACATCGTGTCCTTCTGCTTCAGATAGCTTCCCATCGGTCCGACCTTGTTTATCAGGTCCACCGAGAGCGTCTCATCGTTGACCTCCACCCCCTGGGCGAATCTGAGGGCGTTGGAGGCGATCTCGTCGTCAATGATGAGCTGGATGGGCGAGTAAGTGTTGAATGCCTCGATCGCGCCGTAGAACAGGTCCGAGAAATCGGCTCCAGCGGATGCGGCCGCAAGGGCAGCGAATGCCTTCTCGTATGCGGCCTGAGCGTCGGGCACCTTGGAGTCGCTCTGCACCCCCATGTTGCTCGGCAGATCATAGAACTTGGCGAGCTGGACCGCCCCGACACCGATGAGGGAGAACTCAGGCGAACCCGTGGCCGCCATGCCAGTCCTCATGTCTAGGGGGCAGGAAACGGAGCCGTAGATGATCCTCGGGCTCTTAGTTACACAGCTTGCGATGACGATCGAACTCAGCACCTCGGCATTCTGTTGGACCAGGAGACCGGCGATCGATACAGGGGCTGTCCCGCCTGCCAGAGCCATCACCGTGACGAACACGGGCATCTCCATCGCGGAGTATCCGAGGAGGGCCTCCAGCATGGTGTGTTCGTGGGATAGAGGGCTGATGGGATCGATGTACCCGCAGAAGAGCGGCTTCTTCCTGAGCTCCTCCCTGTCACCGTATAACGCTTCGCCGAGACGCATGGCGAGCTCCACGTCGTTCTTGTCGACGCTGCCCCCATAGGTGCACTTCGAGCTGTGGACCAGCCCCGCGGTCATAGAGATGACGCGTCGCACCTCGTCTGGCACGTCGCTGATGTGAGTGGGAACATATGCGATTTTGACATTCTCAAGTGCATCGAGGAGTCTGCAGCACTTTATGCCGTCAGCGAGCGTGGAGTTACCTGCCTCGCCAGTATCAGGGTCGATATAGTAGACGCACTCCGCGCCAGGGCCCATCTTTGTCTTTCCGTCGACGACCTCGAAGGTGTTCTTCTCGCTGCGCGCGTGGAACTTGAAGTTCTTCTTGCAGGACTTCACGGCCTCCATGACGACCGATTCCGGCATCTTCACGATCTTGGTCTTCCGGTCGACCTCGAG
>CALMQK010000164.1 GCA_937872085.1 uncultured euryarchaeote | reverse complement strand
ACGAGAGGATCATCCCTCCTGTGTAAGCCGCTGTGGAATCAGGGAACCCGAGCGCGTTTCCTAGTCCATAGGCCATGTCTGTGAGAGACGCCATCAGGCTGCCTCCTTCCTATGCGCTGCATACGCCATCGAACCTTCGAGCATGAGTATGAGCCCGATGCCGATGCCAATGACCATCCACTGGACTCCGAAGGTGTAGAAGGTCACGACGCTCAAGGTCAGCCAGACGAATCCAGCAAAGACGGGCCATATCGCCCTCTTCTTGTCAATGAACCCCAGGATGATGAGTCCGAAGCCGAAGACCAAGGCTAGGATGAGGGAGGCGTTCGTCATCGTCGGATCCGAACCGACTATAAGAGTGAAGTTCTGCCACACCATTATCGACCCTGCTGTTGCCGTCAGATTGACCCAATAGGTCCCAACCGTCTTAATTTTTCCCATCACCTGGCCAGTAGAATGGTTCACGGTTAGGCCAGTTGCATTGGTAGACAGGGCCCAGACCAGGCTTGAGTTGCCCAGGTAACTGGCGGTCGGCTGATAGGAGTATGTCTGGTTGACCACCGCCTTCAGGATGGGGGAGCTCCCAATCCACATGGTGGTATTGGTCCAACCGGTGACATTGCTCCAATATCGGTAAGTGACAGTGCTGTTGGTCCAGTATCTATTGGTCACGGTGGTATTCGTCCAGTACCGGAAAGTCGTATTGGTCCAGTAGTAACGGTCCGTGAATATCGGAATGTATCTGGTGTCAAGCGCGTAAGCAGCTCCAGTCACGGTATGATTGCCGTCGCTGACCGACACGGTGACGGTATGCGTGCCATTCGCTATCGGGGCTGACTTGGACGCAATGCCGCTTGAAGAGCCTATCGTCAATCCCGACAATGTGCTTACCAGGCTAAAGGTCAGTGTCTCTCCTTCCCGATCTGTCGCTGTGAATGTGTAGGTGTATGCCGAGAACCAATCGACCCATTTGCTCGTGTCGTAATTGACGAATGCCGGGGCTTGGTCGACATCGACATACAAAGTGTGCCCTCCGAGCGCCAAAGTCCCGTTCTTCCAATACTGCTGAGTGATGACATTCGATGACAGGGTATATGAGGAACCGACATCCAGGAATAGCTTATTGAAGCCAGAAGTCCCG
>CALMQK010000163.1 GCA_937872085.1 uncultured euryarchaeote | reverse complement strand
CAGGGCCGTCTGGAAGCCCATACTTCTACGAGATGCTGGCTAGGAAGAGACCGAGGCAGACGACGAAGGCGACCAATACCTGTATCATGATAATCCCTTTTGATTCGTCGGTCCTCTTCGCCATCCATATCCCGAAAGCCGGAACCCCGATCATACCGGCGAAACCGATTATCCCCATCATTCCGAGGGCCGATGGAAGGGTCAGATTTGTTTCTGGAGCGGGTGGTGTGATCGTTTCACCACCCCCGCCGCCGGCAGTCTCGTTGTATTTGTATTGAGAGACGAAGCCAAGGTAGTCGAGATAAAATGGTCCGTGCATCATTATCAGAGTCATGGAAAACCCTACCCGGATATGCGATGACAGCAGATGGGGGGTCCATGCCGCCTGGTCAGTGATATTCAGAGCGAATGCGCGAATCTCCGGGTGAGAGAGATAAGGGGTATAGCTCACCCCCATGTAATCGTTGAGACCCTGAAATACTGTTAGTTGGGGTTGAGCCACAAGCATATTCCATGTGGCCCCATCATCAACGGACAACGATAATCTACCCGTCTCCGTTGCCATAGAAGGGAAAGGGTCATCGAATACGACGACGGCCCAGACACTGACGATCGTGGAATTGTTGGGTGGGAGGAAACCGTCCGCTCTTGCGTTGTGCGTGCCTTCAGCAAGCCAAGGGCCCACAGGATAGATGGGGTTCGAATAGTCGTGAGTGGTAAACCTTAGGTCTCTATCAACCCATCTACTGTAAATGTCTGGATAGGTGTTTCCATCGGATACTATTTGTGGCCCGGGGATCGAATAGGGGCCGCCTCCGCTAACGGCATAATCCGCCTCATTCGCGCTTGGGAATCCACACCAACGCTTGTAATTCGGGACCATCCAGGCTGATGCGTTGTGAGTGACGCTTGGGAAGAAGCAGAGGGCTACAATGGATAGTCCTACCAAGACCGCGACCGTGCTCGTCAGCTTCATTCTAACCTCCTGGAATGAACGGTATTATTCGACTAACCATCGTGAATATCATAAAGCACGTCACCGCCCAGAACATCCCCGAGATGAAGAAGGACAGGATCGGATTCATCCCTGGGATCTTGGCTGTCATCACCATCCCTATCGTACTCCAGAAGTCGACCTTGCCCTCCCTCAGTATCGACCATCCGTAGAACACGGTGAACTGGTTCATCCAGATCAGATTGGAATTGTTGTTGGCGGTCTTGAGGTAGAGAGTATCGTTGTTTCCGCTTAATTGATACCTGACTATGCTCGTGTTGGTCTTGTCATCGAAATTGGCGATCAAGGCGGAGAACGGGATCGCGGCTCCGTTCCAAGTGGCACTCAAGGGCGTCAGGATGAACGTTGTGGTTTTTCGCTGCACTGAGATGAAGTCCCTGTACTTCTTCCACATATCGGTTGAAGTCGGGTCGTAATTGATGTTGTTTCGGACGACTTGAACATACTTGACGTCCCCCGTGAGACCGCCACTTGAGCCATTATCGGTAAAGATGAAGTTGGCCTGATACGGATGTTCCATTTTAGACACCACCAGATAACTGTTGACCACATAGCCTGAAGTGGGGTTTATAAGATGGTCCTGATAATCCCCAACGACTCGGCTTGTGTCCATTGGCTGGTCCAACTGACTTGCTGATGTAGCCATGTGGGAGAGCATCATCACCATTGTGGTCATTAGCAATATGATCGTGAAGATGATTACGAAAGGTTTGAGGACCGTCTCTCCACCCATCTATTTCAGCCTCCGGTTTCCCCGGTTCCAGTGATCCAACCGGCCATCGTCTTCCCGAATAGAGCTACGGTTATGAAAGCCGCCAATGCGAGGAAGGTCAGGTTCGCCCAACCGATAGCAGTCAAAGCACCCAGGACCGTTATGAGGACGATGAAGATGCCTGCTGGAGGCATCCTGACCATAGCAAAGGCGAGGCCTGCAGATGCCATTATAGCCGCCGTGAGGATGGCTTTCGCCGCATAGAGACTCGTCCCCCCAAGTAGGGCTTCATTCAATCCATCGGGAATGTCAGAGACCACAGATGCCTGGACTCCCATCGTCCCGACAGCAAGTATGCTAACAAGCCCCATTAGGGCCATCAGTCCTAGGTTCATGCCCGACTTCTTTCTATTTT
>CALMQK010000162.1 GCA_937872085.1 uncultured euryarchaeote | reverse complement strand
TCGCCCGCGCAGCCTGTGAATCCGTAGATGCCCACCTTAGGCAATTGTTTTGTCACTTGCACCCCTCCCTATGAGCTCCTTCATCCGGAGCACGTCCCACCACGAGAAGACGGGACCGTCTATGCATGTGTACAGGTACTCCACCGCGCAATGGCCGCACTTGCCGACGCCGCACTTCATCCTCCTCTCGAGCGTCATCAGGATCTGGTGCTTCGGTATCCCGAGCTTGACCAGCTCCTGCATCACGAACTTGTACATGATCGGTGGACCGCACACTGCCGCATAGGTGTTGTTCGGGTCGATCTTGCCCATGTCCTTGAACAACGTCGTCACGAGGCCGACCTTGTACGGCCAAGTGCCCGCTTCGTCCTTGTCCACCGACATGAGCATCTCCACGTCCTCCCTCTGCTTCAGCTGGATGAACTCCTCCTTGAACAGCATCTCCCCTTCGTTCTTCGCGCCGTGGAGGTATATCAGCCGGCCGAACCTGTCCCTGTTGTCCAGGACGTAAAGGAGCAGCGACCTCAGGGGTGCGGATCCCATGCCGCCCGCGACGATGAGGATGTCCTTGCCCTCCATCTTGTCTATCGGGAAGCCGTTGCCGTACGGTCCTCGGATGCCCACGGTCTGATTCTCCTTGATCGAGAAGAGGGTGCTCGTCAGCGTGCCCATGTTCCTTATGCAGAACTCGAGCATGCCTGGTCTCGAGGGCGTCGAACTGATGCAGAAGGGCGCCTCCCCCTCTCCTGGAATCGACATCATGACGAACTGTCCCGGTATGTAGTCGAGCCGGAGCGCTTCGTCATTGTCGACCGGTCTCGTTTGGTAGAAATTGACATCCGACGTAAGGGGATAGTGCCTCACGATCCGCCACAGGTCGGGACGGAACGGGTTGTCCTGTATCTCCCTCTCATCGAGCTGGACGCACATCTTCTTCACTTGACCAACTCCTGTTCCTTGAGCGCGGTAGATACAGTCACTACGTTGATGTCGACGGGGCAGGTCTCGACACACCTTCCGCAGCCCACGCAAGCCGGTTTGCCGAACTCTCCGATGAACGCTTGTAACTTATGCGTGTACCAGAGCCTCAGCCTGTCCGCCCTCTTGTCCCTGAAGTTGTGACCGCC
>CALMQK010000161.1 GCA_937872085.1 uncultured euryarchaeote | reverse complement strand
ACGACGCCTTCCTTGCGGGTTATGTCGACCGACTGCTTCCCGGTGAGGTGGTTGGTACCTCTCATCTTGAGCACCTCGATGTACTTCCTCCGTGCGTCTCCCTCATCCGAAAGCATCAGGAGTATGACGCCATCGACCGCGTAGGACATCTCGGCAGGATACATCTCGCCGGGCTTGACCTCCCCGGTCAACAGGGTGGTCGCTTGCCAGTTCTTCAGCCGCGTCGTCAGCTCGAAGGCGAACAGCCTGTAGTCGTCCTTGAGCATCGTCCCGACGACGGTTATTGGGTCGATCACGATTCGCTGTGGCATGACCTCTGCCACCTTGTCATCTATGTAATCCAGCAGCTGATCCCTCGTGCAGTTCCTCAGCAGAGTCCCAAGGTCTTCGTAGATCACGGACTTGCCGTAGTACTCCGGCTTGATGAATTCGAATTGCGAGGCGTACCTCAGCATCCACTGGGCCGGCTCGCTCAGGGTGCTAAAGAAAAGGCATTGCTCGCCCTTCTCGGCACCCGCGAACAGGAACCTTTGGGCAAAGGTCGTCTTTCCAGCGCCAGCGCTACCCGCGACGAGTATGACGGACGGGAAGGGGAATCCTCCCTCTATCATGTCATCGAGTCCTGGTATTCCACTGTTCATCCGCGGAAAGGGTATCGGCGCCATTCTCACATCACTTCCTTCTTCATCGATATAGCCTGACTTAGGTTCGTGAATCCTGGGGACCTCTCCGGTCCAGTAGGTGCTGCGGGGCTGGCAGCTGCGATCGGTAGGCCGGGGTTCTTGATGCTCATGTCCATCCCTACGTCAATTGTCCTCTTGCACAGGGGTTGGATGAGGGCGTTCAGGGATTGGTGCAAGGTATTGTCAACAGCCAGGACGGAGAGGAGCGGGTGGCGGCCTGACGATTTCACGAGCTCACCGTACCGTTCGAAGAATCTCATGATGCTGTCCATCGTGTTGTATGTCAGCAGGGTCGACACGTTGTCAATCACGACGAACTGTATCTTCGAGATGTCGATCCCGAGTTCGCGGCTCTCTGCGTTCCCGCTGAACAGGAAGTCGGGCAGGGTCTCGATGTGGAACGGCCCCCCATGAAACTCCTTGGCGGAAGCCTCTCCCTTCGAATCAGAGCCGTGCGAAGATATCACATCGAGGAAGGCCAGGTTCTTCTGGTCGACTTGGTGGAGTTGCATCAGGTGGCTCAAGTACTGGTGCGGCCGGTCGATGGTTATCATCAGTCCGCTCTTCCTCTGGTCGTCCAGCAGCGCCTTCAGTATGACAAGGTTGACCCTTACAAGATTGGTATACTTGGTCTGGACAAGGAACATGGCATCGCAGCTGTCCGATTCGAGCATCGAACTGACCGCGTGTGCGAGCTGCAAATCCCTCTCGTTCAGACCAACCACCGCTAGCCTTATTCTGGACAATGATGGAATTCGTAGGTTAAATACAGGTTGAACCAGTTATCAGAACGGATAATGAGCCCGACCATGGCACGCGCAGCTTCCCGGCTCGTCCCGACGCGCCCCTGGCCAGCATCGAAAGACAT
>CALMQK010000160.1 GCA_937872085.1 uncultured euryarchaeote | reverse complement strand
GCCGACCTGGTGGAGACGCTGGGAGGGAAGATTGTCGGCATGGGCTTCCTCGTCGAGCTGGAATACCTTCACCCGCGGGAATACTTGGGCGACAGGTATGACACCTTCTCCCTGATCAAGTGCAGGACGACTGAGGACCTCACCTGAATCGTAACGTGCTTCTTGACCGTGAGTTAAAGCTGGCGGCCGGGCCAATCTCAAGGAACGAGGGCCACGAAAGAAGATTTAATATCCCATCAGCGATAGGTGAGCAAGGTAACATGGCGCTCGAGAAGTTCAAGGCATCGCTGGCTGAGTCCCCGGTCGTCAAGCGCGGGGACTACGAATATCTTGTCCATCCCATCACGGATGGGATTCCGATTGTTGACCCGAGTGTCCTGACGGAAGTTGTGGACGCGATGGCCGCGATCGGCAACTTCGACTGTGATGTCATCGTGACCATCGAGGCGCTAGGCATCCCACTCGCAACTGCTCTCTCCCTCAAGACCGGGAAGCCTTTCAACATCGTACGGAAGAGGATGTATGGCCTGCCTGGCGAGTTGAACCTCTCGCAGGTCACTGGCTACTCGAAGAACCAGCTGTTCGTCAACGGCATAAAGCCGGGGATGAGGGTCGTGATCGTCGATGACATCGTGAGCACGGGCGGCACCCTCTGGGCGCTGGTCGAATCTCTAGCTGGGATTCAGGTCAAGATCGTCGACATCGTGGTCGCGGTTGAGAGGACCGAGAAGAAGGCGGAGATCGAGAGGAAGATCGGGGTACCAATCAAGACTCTCGTGAAGATCCAGGTCGCCGACGGCAAGGTCACGGTGCTTTGACGACCAATCATCAAATAAGGTAGACTTGGTTCGAGTGCTATCCACAATTACGTTGTAAAAGAGCGTTTTCTATCGCTCGCATCTTTCCCTAACTGTAGCCGATTCGTGAGACCTCGAGGATGTCGTTCGTCCCTTCGATGTTCGAGCTAGGCCTGCTGCTCTCGGTTCTCGTCTCGGCGGGGGCAGGCACGATGGTCGGTTTCGCGGCCGGGCTCGTCCCGGGCCTGCACATGAACAACATCGCCGCAACTCTCACAGCGTATGCGGGGGGCGCGATCAGCGTGTTCACGTTGCTCGGCAACGGCCTGCGCCCGGACGGGGCCGCATTGGCGATATCGTGCTTCGTCTCCGCGGCACTGATAGCGCATCTGTTCGCCGAGGCGGTTACGTCATCATATGTCGGGATACCGTCGGAGGATGTCGTCTCCGTGCTTCCGGCGCACAGGCTGG
>CALMQK010000159.1 GCA_937872085.1 uncultured euryarchaeote | reverse complement strand
TAGGAGAACGGGTTGAGCGGGACGACGATGGGTTCGTTCAGGAAGTCCTCGATCTTCGTGGCGATGTCTATCATCGCGCCCATGCCGCTCTCGTACATCTGGATGGCTTTCCTCGAGACGCCTGCGATCTCCGCGAGCGTGCCCAGCGAGATGTTCCTCTCGGTCCTTATCCTCCGCAGTGTCTCGCCATCGAGCCGCACGTACAGGCCCCCGGGGGCGGCGTACACGAACGGCGGGACGCCCTCCAGCATGTGCTCGTGGAATGTGGCTTCGGAGATGATGGGGATGCCGAACCGAGAGTAGAGGATCCCTTCCCCGAGGTCCCCGGAGCTCGAGTGGAGTCCGATGACCATCGGCTTGCCATCGAGAGTGGTTGCGAGGATCCTGAGCTCCTCCGCGTCGTCGCCTGACAGTGAATCGATGTTCGATAGGGCCTTGATGATCAGGAGTTGCTTGTCCCTGCGTGCGATAATGTCGAAGCTGATGCTCCTGATGTTGTGTGGGTCCGAGACGAAGAACCCTGTCTTAGCGAGCGTCTCTCGGATCCTAGCAAGCAGCTCTTCCCTCTTGACGGCCATGTTCAGTACCTTCGCCCTATGTTCCCTTGTGCCCAGCTCAGAGGATGCCCGGCTCCCTCAGCGGTACATCGTACTAAGGGATACGTTCTCGTATTTCTTTAAATCGCTCTCACTAAGGGGCTCGACGTTCTCCATGGCCTTCTCGAAGTACTTCATGCTCACCCTGACCTGCTTGACCTTCTCCTCTTCGAGGTCGCCCCCGCCGAGCACATAATCCCTGATGGACAGCATCACGGCTTCGTTGCACACCGCAGCGATCTCGGCACCGGTGTAATTCTCCATTTTGACGGCCAGCTTGTCCAGGTCGACATCCTTGTTCAACGGCTTGTCCTTGGAGTGGATCTTGAGTATCTCCTTCCTTGCCTCCAGGTTCGGTGGGCCGATATAGACCAGCCTGTCGAACCTACCAGGACGGACGAGCGCCGGATCGAGCATGTCCAGCCTGTTCGTGGCGGCTATGACCACGACATTGTGAAGAGGTTCCAGTCCATCCATCTCCGTGAGGATCTGGCTCACGACCCTTTCGGTCACGCCCTGGTCGTGCGCGGTCCCCCTGACCGGGGCGATGGAATCGATCTCGTCCAGGAATATGACGCACGGGGAGGCCTGACGGGCCTTTCTGAAGATCTCCCTCACGGCCTTCTCGCTCTCCCCGACCCATTTGGAGAGCAGCTCGGGCCCTTTCACGGCTATGAAGTTGGACTGGCTCTCGGTGGCGACGGCTTTCGCGAGCAGCGTCTTGCCGGTTCCAGGCGGTCCGTAGAGGAGTATGCCCTTCGGTGGCAGGGCGTTCATGTGCTTGAACAGGCCACCGTACCTCAATGGCCATTCGATCGATTCCATGAGCTCCTGCTTCGCCTCCTCAAGGCCGCCCACGTCCTCCCACTTGACGTTCGGGGTCTCGAGCAAGACCTCTCGAAGCGTTGAAGGCTGGAGCTCCCTGTAGGCGTTCATGAAATCGTCCATCGTCACCTTGAGGCTGTTGAGTATCTCCACAGGGATGGTCTCGGCCTCGAGGTCGATGTTCGGGAGGATCCTCCTGAGTGCGCGCATGGCGGCCTCCCGTGCGAGCGCTGCTAGGTCCGCTCCGACGTAACCGTGGGTTATTGTGGCAAGTTGGAGCAGATCGACATCATCTGCCAGAGGCATCCCCCGGGTGTGTATCTGGATTATCTCGAACCTGCCATCCTTGTCAGGTATGGGCAGCTCGATCTCCCTGTCGAACCTTCCCGGTCGTCTCAGGGCGGGATCCAGCGCGTTGACGCGGTTGGTCGCGCCTATCACGACCACCTTCCCCCGGCCTGCGATGCCGTCCATGAGCGCGAGCAGCTGCGCGACCACTCGGCGCTCGGTCTCCCCGGTGACCTCCTCACGCTTGGGCGCGATGGAGTCTATCTCATCTATGAATATGATGCTCGGGGCGTTCTCAGCCGCCTCCTTGAAGATCTCCCTGAGCCGCTCCTCGCTCTCGCCGTAGAACTTGCTCATTATCTCGGGCCCGCCGATGGAGAGGAAGTTCGCGCTCGTCTCGGATGCGACGGCCTTTGCGAGAAGCGTCTTGCCAGTGCCTGGTGGCCCGTGCAGCAGGACGCCTTTGGGGGCCTCGACGCCGAGCTTCTCGAACAGCTCTGGGTGCCTGAGCGGCAGCTCGATCATCTCCCTGACCTTGTCGACTTCCTGGTGCAGCCCGCCGATGTCCTCATACGCCACCTTCGGACCCTTCGCCGCTTCTTCCTTGGCCGGTCTCTCGCTCAGCTTGATCTCGGTGAAGTTCTGTATCATCGCGACCTCGGCCCCAGGCGATATGCCCTGGACCACCAGGTCGAACTTCCTGCCCATGATGTTTATCTCGAGGATGTCGCCCTTCATCACGGGCCTCCCCTCGAGTGTCTGAACGAGGTACTCCTCCCCGCCCATGATCTTCAATGGCTGCGTTGGCGCGAGAGTGACCTTGTTCGCTGGTTTGGGCACGACCTTCCTGATGCCGACCTTGTCGTCGAGGCTGACGCCAGCGTTCTTACGGATAGTCCCGTCTATCCTGATGATCCCGCGATTCTCGTCCTCAGGGAAGCCCGCATATGCGGTCGCGGCGGTGCTCTTCGTCCCCTCGATGACCAGCGTGTCACCTTGCTCCAACTTCAGTATCTTCATGAGAGCAGGGTCCACCCTCGCAATCCCCTTGCCATCGTCTGCGGACTTGGCCTGGACGACGCGCAGGATCTTCTCCTTCTTCTCCGCCATGATTTTCACCAAGTGATGATTCGCGTTCGAGTCAAAGATTGAGATGACATGGATGAAATGAGTCTGCCTACAAGTAGGCGGATCACTTCACCGGAAGCTTCTTCGCCTTCTTCTCCTCGGGCTTCGCCTTCGGCAGCTTCACTGTGAGTATGCCTTCCTTGAGCTCCGCATCCGCCTTCCCTGGGATGATGTCGTCGGGAAGCGGAATGGATCGGTAGAAGTTGGAATAGCGTCGCTCCCTCCGGATGTATCCCTCCTTCTCTTCCTTCTCGTCGGTCTTCTTCTCGGAGGAGATCTCTATGCTGTTCTCCGTTACCTCGACATTGAGGTCTTCCTTCGTGATCCCAGGAAGTTCGGCCGTCACGACGTACTCCTTTCCGTTGTCGGCGAGGTCCAAGAGGGGCTGCCTGATGATGTCTGCCGAAAGTCGGGTCGGTGTCAAGAATGCGCTCTCCCACTCCGTTCTGAACTCGTCGAATAGCCTGTCCATGTCGTGCAGGAGCGCCATGGGGTCAGTAGTGGGCGCCCAGTATTCCTTCGGGACGATCTCTGTTTTCTTGTCCCTTCTTCGTATCATGATTCGCATCCCCAGATTCCGCTAGGTCCTTCGACCAGATTTGACTATGTTAGAGCTTCTATATAATCGTTACGCCAACCCGGCAGGATGCGAGACGAGGGTGGCCAGTGAGTCAGGAACCCCGGTTGTCAAGTCCAATGCGTGGTGGGTGCAAGGCTTCGCCGATTGCCATAGCTAGCTTCGCTGTTACGCTTAGCGGCGAGATCGTCTGATAAACGACCAATCTCTCCATTCAGCAAGACCTCCCTGCAACATGGCAGACCGCGCGAGTGATTTCAGGTCCTGAGGGAGAATCGATGGGAGCACAGGGCAGGATCGCCGTCTTCATACAGGCCCAGGCGACTGGGCGACATCGACCGTTACCCAGCGAACAGCGGGTTTCTTACCCGAACGACTGCCAGCCACCCATTCAAAAAACTCTCTGGACCATCGTGAGAAACAGTGTAATACCCCTCGTCCATATGCAGGGTGGATGACGGGCAAGCTTGCCGGGAACGAGGTGCTGGTCGAGGACCAGGCAGAGGCCAGCCAGATACACAACAAGGGCTCCTATGGGGTTCCACAGACGGGGGGAGGCCTGAAGCTCGATCTAATGGAGGCCATCTACCTCGTCGAATCGGAGAGACTCGAGATCCTCTCGGATGACAAGAAGCTGAGCGCAAGCACTCTTCTCATGCTCGGCCACAAGTCCTCAGAGGGTTTCGAGGTGAGATACCTCGTCTATCGGGAGCTCCGGCAGAGGGGATACATCGTCAAGCTGGGCCAGCCTCCGCTCGACTTCAGGGTGTTCCCTCGAGGAGGAGCGCCGACTAAGACCCCGAGCAAGTGGTGGGTGTCAGCGATCTCTGAGCGCTCGACATTCGACCTCAGCAAGTCGCTCGAGCACTTGGACCGGACAAACGACGTCAGGAAGAAGCTTCTGCTCGCAGTGGTGGATGAGGAGAGCGATGTCACCTATTACGATGTCAAGCGCGTCACCCCGAAGGGCAAGCTCGGAGCCGTGGATCTGAGCAGGACGATGGACGGCGCACTCATGGCTGACCGGGTCCTGATACCCGACCCTGAGAGCGTGCTGGCATTGCACAGCGGGGGCCACAACTTCGGCAAGCAGATCGGTCCCACCCTCCAACTCTCGCTCATCGAGGCGGCCTTCCTGGTCGAGCTCGGCGCCCTGAAGCTGACCGATGCGAAGGTCGGCCGCTCTGTCAACCTCGCGACCTTGAAGAGGAGGGCGAGGGCGCTGCAGCCGGACTTCGCCCTCAGGCTTGAGGCGTTCAAGGACCTCAAGGGCAGGGGTCTGATCGTCAAGACCGGGTTCAAGTATGGCTCCCACTTCCGGGCATACGAGGGAGATCAGAACACGCAGCACGCTCGATACCTGGTGCACGCGGTGCCCGAGGACTACACGGCGATGTGGCCTGAGGTGAGCAGGGCTGTGAGGCTGGCGCACGGCGTGAAGAAGGAGATCCTCCTCGGAAAGGTGTCCAAGAAGGCGGTCGAGTACGTCAGCCTGAGCAGGTATCGCCCCTGATTACAGCAGCTTCGGAGCGAGCTCGACTAGCCTGTTCGCGTAGCCCCATTCGTTGTCGTACCACGAGAACACCTTCGCGAACCTCTTCTGGACGACCATCGTCAACAGTGAGTCGATGACGGCCGAGTGTGGGTCGCCGATGATGTCTCTGGAGACGATCGGGTCGGTGCAGTATCCAAGAATGCCCTTCATCTTCCCCTGCGACGCTTCGAGCAAGGCCTTGTTCAGATCCTCCGCGGTGACATCGACCTTGCTGTCGAAGCTGATGTCAGTTACCGATCCGAACAGAGTGGGGACTCGTAACGCTAGCCCGTTCATCTTACCCTCGAGTGCCGGTATGACCTTACCTATCGCCTTCGCTGCCCCGGTCGAGGTGGGTATGATCGATAGGCCAGCGGCCCTTCCTCGCCTGAAGTCCTTGTGCGGGAGGTCGGTGATCCTCTGGTCCGCCGTGTAGGCATGGACGGTCAGCAACGTCCCTCGCTCGATACCGAACTTGTCATTGATCACCTTGGCCGGCGGCGCCAGGCTGCCGGTCGTGCATGACCCCATCGAGATCACATT
>CALMQK010000158.1 GCA_937872085.1 uncultured euryarchaeote | reverse complement strand
GTGTTGGTGAATGTCCCATCCTTCTCGGCGTAGCAGCCCGCGGGGAGGACGACATGCGCGAACTTCGAAGTCTCTGTCGGGAAAACCTCTGCCACGACCAGGAGCTCGAGACCCTTGAGCGCCTTCTCAACATGCGCGATGTCCGGGTCCGCGACCATGATGTTCTCGCCGAAGATGATAAGCGCCTTGAGCTTGCCCACCTCCGCCTCCTTGATCGCGCACGTCAGAGTCAGGCCCTTTGCACCAGAGAGCTCCTTCCCCCAGGCCTTCTCGAACTTGGACCGCACTTCCGGATCCACGACTCTCTGGTAGCCAGGGTACAGGTCCGGCAGACCTCCAGCGTCGCAGGAGCCCTGCACGTTGCATTGTCCTCTGAGCGGGTTCACACCTGTTGATTCCTTGCCTATATGTCCGCAGACCATGGCGAGGTTCGCCAGCGACTTCACCAGGTTGGTCCCGTTGCTGTGCTGCGTAATGCCCATCGCATATGCGAGCATCGCTTTCTCGGTCTTCGCGTAGATCCTCGCAGCCGATATCAGGTCCTTCTTTGGAATGCCAGTGATTGATTCGACCTTCTCGGGGGTGTAGTCCTTCACAGCCTCTTTCAGCTGGTCGAACATCGTCGTCCTATTCTTGATGAATTCCTCGTTGTGGAGTCCCTCGTCGATGATGACCTTGATCATGCCGTTTACCCAGGCGATATCCGTACCCGGCTTCTGGTGAAGGCTGAGGTGCGCGATCCTTGAGAGTGGCGTCTCTCTCGGGTCCACGACGATGATCTTCGCGCCCTTATCGTAGGCGGTCAGGATCCTCGCGCCGATCATCGGATGAGCTTCGAGGGTGTTGGAGCCGGTCACGAGGACGCAATCGGCGTTGTCGAACTCGGGGATCGTGTTGGTCATCGCGCCGCTGCCGAACGATGTGAGCAGCCCGGAGACCGTCGACGAGTGACACAACCGAGCGCAGTGGTCCACATTGTTCGTCCCGATAGCAACTCTTGCGAGCTTCTGGAACAGGTAGTTCTCCTCGTTCGTGCATTTGGCTGAGGCGAGGACCGCGATCGAGTCCGGCCCGTACTTCTCTCTGATCCTGGTGACTTCATGGACGATCTTCTCGAACGCCTTGTCCCAGGTCGTCTGTTTCAGCCCTCCGCTGTCCCTGACGAGTGGATGCGTCAACCGGTCCGGATGCTGGATGAACGCGTGGGCGTTGTATCCCTTGATGCACAGCCTGCCCAGGCTTATCTCGTCTGTCTTGCAGGGCACGACGCCGAGAACCTTCCCATCATGGGAGACCTGCAGGAAGAAGTTGCAGCCGGTGCCACAGTATGGGCATGTGGTCAGCACGTGCTTAACACTCATTGCACTCATCCCCCACAAGCGGTTGATCATCAAGAGTCGTTAGAAGTGGGCTGATCGTCTTCCTTTCTCCCGGCTTGTAGTCGAACAGCTTCTTCACATCCTTCAGGGCCAACTTCCTGAGGGTGAGGAGAGGGATGCCGGCAGGACAGGATCTCTCGCACTCGCCGCATTCTATGCACTTGTCTGCCATGTGGAACGTGCGGATCATGTGGAATGACATCCCCGGCGGGATCCCGGGCTCGGACACGAAGGTCTTCTCCTCGAGAACGCAGTCGTCGCAGAAGCACAC
>CALMQK010000157.1 GCA_937872085.1 uncultured euryarchaeote | reverse complement strand
GGGCGACGGAAGCCTGCAGATGGTCTCCCAGGAGTTCGCGACGGCGATGGAGAACAATCTCCCAGTGATCATCGCCCTGCTGGACAACGGCTGGCTGGGAATGGTCAAGCAATGGCAGAAACTGTTCTATGGCGAGCGATACATCGCGACCAAGTTCGGAAGGAACCCGGACTTCGTCAAGCTCGCAGAGGCCTACGGAGCTGAGGCAATAAAGGTCGAACGCCCTTCCGAGGTGGCAGAAGCGATAAAGAGGGGCGTGAAGGCGGAGGTCCCTATGCTGCTCGATTTCATAGTCGACCCGGAGGAGGATGTGCTCCCGATGCTGCCGCCAGGGAAGGGGTCCTCTGACTGGATCAAGGGAAGATGCAAGTGGAACGGCGGGGTGTGCTGAATGGAAGTCATGATGCTGTTGGTGTACGACCAACCAGGTGTGATGCAGCGGGTCATGGGAGAGTTCAACAGAAAGAGGATCAACGTCGAGACCATCGTGGTCGGGAAGTGCGAGATGCCAGACAAAGCGCGGATAGTGCTCTCGATCGAGGACAAGGAGAAGGCGCAGAGCGTGCTGGAACATCTACGCGCACTCCACGAGGTCATCGAAGCGGAGCTGGTCGATCATGACCGGCACGAGGCATATGCCCTGCTTTTCGGAAAAGAGGGTGTGTGCAGAGTCACTGGCACGGTCCTAGAAGTCGATGCGATCGTAAACAAGAGCAAGCCAGAAAGGTACATACAGGCGATGAACGCAATCTGATCAGAGGAGAGAGCTACAATGGCCAAGATATACTACAACAAGGACGCGGACCTCAAAGTCCTGAAGGGGAAGAGGATCGCAGTCGTGGGCTACGGGATACAAGGAAGAGCACAGTCGCTGAACCTGAGGGACAGCGGGGTCGACATCGTCCTCGGGCTGAACCTCAAGGACGAGACCTGGAGGCGAGCCGAGGCCGACAAGATGAAGATCATGAGCATCGCGGATGCGGTGAAGAGCTCGGACATCGTGATGATGCTGATCCCAGACGAGGTCCAGAAGGACGTCTACGACAAGCATGTCGCACCGAACCTAAGGAAAGGCATGGTCTTGGACTTCGCACACGGATTCAACATACACTTCAAGCGCATCGTGCCTCCGAAGGACATGGATGTCATCATGGTGGCTCCAAAGGGTCCAGGGGCTCTCGTCAGGGAGACTTTCCTTGCGGGCATCGGCGTTCCCGCGCTGATCGCCGTCCACCAAGATCACTCCGGCAAGGCGAAGCAGTGCGCGTTGGCTATCGCGAAAGGCCTCATGGCCACCTCCAGAGGGGTCATCGAGACCACGTTCGAGGAAGAAACGGAGACCGACCTCTTCGGAGAGCAGGTCGATCTCTGCGGAGGCGCAAGCGAGCTGATCAAGAAGTCGTTCGGGGTCCTGGTCGACGCAGGCTACCAGCCGGAGATTGCGTACTTCGAGGTCCTGCACGAACTGAAGCTGATAATAGACCTGGTCCAGAAGGGCGGCATCGAAGGCATGTGGGATGGCGTGTCCAACACGGCCGAATACGGCGGGAGGACGCGAGGTCCGATCATCATCGATGCACACGTGGAAGAGAAGATGAAGAAGACCCTGAAGGACATCCAGTCCGGCAAGTTCGCCAAGGAGTGGGTCGCTGAGCGTGATGCGGGAATGCCCACACTGAACAGGCTGAGAAAGGAAGGGGCCAAGTCCAGGATCGAGGTTGTCGGCAAGAATATCCGAAAGATGTTCGACTGAGCGGACAGGGGCCGGTACAGTCATGTCCGAAGGCTCTTCACACAGGATGTTCGGCAAGTTCTCCGTCAGGGGGAGAACCTTCGTAGGTGAGGTCATACAAGACGAAGTGAGGGAGGTCAAGGCTTCCTCGATGCTGGAATTCATGGAGAAGCGCCCGGGCACGACGGACAAGGTCTACGGCCTCTCTGAATTGAAAGTGCTCGCGCCCTTAGAACGGCCGTCGAAGATCATTTGCATCGGCCTCAACTACAAGGGCCACATCCGCGAGATGGGCGCTCAACCGCCGCAAACGCCGATCATATTCTCGAAGCCCTCCTCCGCCATGATCGGGCC
>CALMQK010000156.1 GCA_937872085.1 uncultured euryarchaeote | reverse complement strand
TCGCTTCCGGCTCCAGAACGCGGATCCCGGTCTTCTCGAACACTCTGATAGTCGCCGCATCGAGCTTCTCGAGCTCGACCCTCGTAAAGGGCTCAAACAGCATCTTCATGAACGATACCCCACTTGGATGGCGTTGCTGGACACAGGTTAATGCGTACGTCCGTTATCTAGGAATCGTGTCGAAGAAGACGAAGAAGACAGTGTTGACTTGTCCTCAATGCGGTTCTGCGGACCTTTACTACGAGACGGCGTTCATAACAGGACAGAAGTACCACTGCAAGAAGTGCGACTACGTGGGGTCGTTCGTGATTGAAAAGGATATAGAAATGGAGGATGAAGCGGAGAGGTAGTCTCCGCCTTGTTCTCCCGGACTAGGCGAACATCGGGCCTGCTACCATGCCCTTCTCGGCGTCCTGATCCAAGACCTTGATGAGGGCCTTCTCGAAGTCGGCCATGGAGACTATGTCCCTGTTCTCCCTTATGGCGAACATCCCTGCCTCGGTACAGACGGATTTGATGTCCGCCCCGGTCGCACCTTCCGACTTCGCGCCCAGCTCCTCTAGCTGGACGGTCTTGTCCAGATTCATGCGCTTAGAGTGGATCTTGAATATCGCGCTCCGACCCTCGAAGTTCGGGAACGGTATCTCGATGATCCTGTCGAACCTTCCTGGCCTGAGCAGGGCCTCATCGAGGATGTCGGGCCTGTTCGTCGCACCGATGATCTTGACCTCGCCCAGCGGGTTGAAGCCGTCAAGTTCCGCCAGGAGCTGCATCAGAGTCCTCTGGACCTCGCGGTCCCCTGAGGTCGCGAGCTCCAGCCTCTTGGCACCGACGCTGTCAATCTCATCTATGAACACTATCGAGGGGGCCTTCAGTCTTGCGAGGTCGAAGAGCTCCCTGACGAGCCTCGCGCCCTCACCGATGTACTTCTGGACTAGCTCCGAGCCCACGAACCTGATGAAGGTCGCGTTCGTCTGCCTCGCGACCGCCTTTGCGAGAAGTGTCTTGCCTGTCCCTGGCGGACCTACCAGCAGCACGCCCTTTGGCGGGTCGATGCCTACCTTCTTGTAGAGTTCGGGCCTAAGCAGCGGGTCTTCCACGGCCTCCCTGATCTCCACGATCTGCTCCTGCAAGCCACCGATCTCCTCGTAGACGGTATCGGGCTTCTCGATGATCTCGGCGCCAATGACGAGCGGATCGAGAGATGGAGGCAGGACGCCCATGACTGCGAGCGTCTGCTTGTTGAGAGCGACTCTCGCGCCAGCCAGTAGTAGCTCCGGCGCGACGTAATCCGAGGTGCTGACGATGAAGTCCGGGCCCGTCGAACTCTTGACCACGACCCGGCCATCCGCGAGGATGTCCTTGATCTGACCGATGATAAGTGGCGGAGCCTTCAATCTCTCGAGCTCGGCCTTGAGCCTCTTCATCTCCTTCTGGAGGCGGATCAGCTCACCCTCCACGAACCTCTTCTCGCCCTCGACTCTTCGGGCTTCTTCTACAAGCTCCAAGTTCCGTTCCTCAAGGACCGAAATCTTGCGGTGAACCTCATCCAACATAGGGCCCTGTTGGTCGTTTTCCAATTCGTTGCACCCCGTTTTTTAGGACTGAATTATATAAGGTTAAATACTCTATTTATTCTTTGGCTTCCTGCGTCAGAAGTGTGGTTTTAGGTGATTTGCGAGCTCTGCGGAAAGGATGTAACCTTCCTCAGGAAGGTTACTATCGAAGGCGTCCAGCTTCAGGTCTGCACCGAATGCGCAAAGTTCGGCATTGAGGCGAAGAAAGAGGCTCCGAAAGAGGCCGCGACCTTGCCGATCGTAGCGCAGCGACTCGAGTCCAGGGAGAGGAGAGGCAAACCGACGGACGTCTACGACGCGGGCGGGAAGGACGAACTGGCCGACGACCTGGGCAAACGCATACGCGACGCGCGCTCCAAGAAGGGTATGACGCACAAGGAGCTCGCCATGAAGATAAACGAGAAAGTCACCGTCGTAAGCAAAGTCGAGACCGGGGAGATGAGGCCGGATGACAGATTGGTCAAGAAGCTCGAGAGGGAACTTGGGATCAAGCTCAAGGAGAAGGTCCCTGAGACACTGGCCGGAAAGGAGTCGAAGTCAGGATCGCTGACTCTCGCTGACCATATAAGGATGCAGAAGGGGAATGAGAACGACTAGGGCCGACTGGAGAAGGAGTCCCTGTTCAGGATGTCCGCAGTGGCCCTCTCTATGAAGGAGTTCTCCACGCTGAGCCCATAGTCCGAAGCGACGAGCAGGGCCGCGGGCTCGACGTCGATACCCAGTAGCTCCTGCTTCTTGTTGACCCTCGAAACGACCTCTCTCTTGGGCACGGACTTCGCTTTAACGATCCTCTCGACTATCTCCGAGAACAAATCCTGGTTGCGTTTGGCAACGTTCTCAAAGATATCATTGGTCGGCTTGTAGTCCAACGGCACTTCGATCTCTGCGCAATCGAATGTCGGGAAGATGTTCCCGTTCTTCCTCTGGAGGAACCCGTCTGAGATGCCCGCATCAAGAAGCCTCTGAGCATCCTTGGGCGAGAACCATCTCAGGTCCATCGAGGCCGAGAAGACGAACTCTCTCTCGGTCAAGAAATCCTTGCCCTTACGTCTGAACAGCACCGCTATGCTCCTCTTAAGCTCGCTCATTTCCCATCAGTCTCCCGTAATCCCCCGAGACGATGTAGTCGGCTCCGAGCCGCTCCATGCTTGAGCGCTCGTCGACAGGGGCGAAGACTCCAAGGGAGAATCCGAGTTCTTCCTTTGCTACAACAGCCTCCCTGGCCAGCTCCATCGGGACGACGATGTCCGAGACACCTATCTCAGCCACGTCCCGAGAAAGGTCGAGGAAGGCCCTGCCAGCAATGTGTGGGTCAAAACTCAAGATCCCATCCCGAAAGTCTACTTTGAAGGTAATATTCTCTGAAAGCTTAAAGGCTCCTCTCAAGTCATCAAGGCTCTGCAACGTCGCGGTGCCGATCACGCACTTCTCCGCACCGGTGATCAGCATGTCGATGACGTTCGAAGCGAACCTCACGCCGCCCTCGTAGAACGTCGGGATCTCCTCACATATCTCCCGCGCGACGTCGAGCTGCGGCTTGTTGCGTGCGATGCCGTCGAGATCCGCGATGTACACCTTCTTGAATTGGTCCGATAGTTTCGACGCGAGCTCCGACATCTCGTCGAGTGCATAGGTCCGACGGATCAAGGTGCGGCCTTCGAGTTCCAAGTAGGGTACAACGATCATCGGCGGTTCCGAGCTGACAACAGCTATGATAGATAAATCATCCTGCGTAGCACCTGTTTTTTATCGTCCGTAGTCCGGGAGCCCGTCCTTCCTCCCGTCTCGCACTTCTCGTCAATCATCATGGCTGCAGATGGAGCCGGAAAGCACCCCATTCTCAGCCCATCAATCAGCGGCAATGTTTATATAGAAGCGCCAACATAACCTAATCTCCAGCCGCGTTACTGAGCTGCAGAGAATAGGCAGTCCAGATGGAAAGAATGGAGGTATGAAATTGATTGGTCAGACACCGATTTTTATCCTGAAGGAAGGAACCAAGAGAGAGAAGGGGAAAGGCGCACAGTTCAACAACATCGCCGCCGCAAGGGCGATTGCCGATGCGGTCCGAAGCACCCTTGGCCCACGAGGCATGGACAAGATGCTCGTGGACAGCATGGGAGATGTCGTCATAACGAATGACGGCGTGACGATTCTGAAGGAGATCGACGTCGAGCACCCGGCTGCGAAGATGCTTGTCGAGGTCGCAAAGACGCAGGACGAGGAGTGCGGAGACGGAACGACAACCGCGGTGATCCTCGCCGGAGAGCTCCTCAAGAAGGCGGAAGCGCTCATCGAGCAGAACGTTCACCCGACAGTCATTTCCGGTGGTTACAGGCTGGCTGCGCAGAAGGCCCGTGAAATCATGGATAGTGTCGCAATCTCGACTTCCCCGAGCGACACGGAGATGCTCATGGATATCGCTCGCACAGCCATGATATCGAAGAGCGTCTCCGCGTCCCGGGACCTGCTGGCAGATGTCGCCGTTAGGGCGGTATCGGCCGTTGCCGAGAAGAGAGAAGACGGCACCATGTATGTCGACGATGACAACATCCAGGTCGTGAAGAAGCAGGGAGGCTCGATGGACGACACCACGATGATCGCAGGCATCATCGTTGACAAGGAAGCGGTCCACCCGGGCATGCCGAAGAAGGTCGAGAACGCGAAGATCGCGCTGGTCGACTCCGCCCTGGAAGTGAAGAAGACCGAGATCGACGCCAAGATCGAGATCACGGACCCATCGCAGCTGCATGCGTTCCTCGACGAAGAGGAGAACATGCTGAAGAAGATGGTCCAGATCGTCAAGAAGTCAGGTGCGAACGTCTTGTTCTGCCAGAAGGGCATCGACGACCTTGC
>CALMQK010000155.1 GCA_937872085.1 uncultured euryarchaeote | reverse complement strand
TGGGTTCATCGAGCGGTGGCTCGTCCACTTGAGGTTTCTTGCCCTTGTTTGCGAGTGCCTTTCTCACCTGATCCTCCGTGAGTTTCTTCGACCTGACCTTCTCGACGTAGTCCCTCTTATAACGGCAGGCTGAGACATCTATGTTGAACGCCTCTGCGACAATCTTCAGTTTCCAAATGGGCAGCTCGTTGAGGAAGTGGGCGGAATCCTGAACCATTACATTATCTCCTGTATGTGCCGAGCCCTATCCGAGTGAATGCAAATAAGAGTTTCGCGCTCGCATTCCCTTCTTGATAGTGCAACAAAACCTAAGTAGATGAGCTGTCATCGAACACGGCTATGGATAGGACCCAAGAGAAGGTCGCGATCGCCAAGCTGTCGGTCTACTCCAACTCATTGCTCGTAGCTCTCAAGATCGTAAGCGGAATCCTCATGGGTTCGGTAGCCGTGGTCTCGGAGGCCATCCACTCAGGGATCGACCTCGTGGCTGCCTTGATGGCGCGGTACTCCGTCCAGAAATCCGGGGAGCCGGCTGACAAGGACCATCGATATGGTCATGGCAAGTTCGAGAACCTCTCGGGGATGGTCGAGGGCGCGCTGATATTCGTAGCAGCGGCGTTGATCATCTACGTGGCCGCATTGAAAATCATAACACCCGAGCCGACGGAAATCCTCTATCTCGGAATGGCGATCATGGGGTTCTCTGCCGTCCTGAACTACTATGTATCGAGAAGGCTCGCCGCTGTGGCCAAGAAGACTGACTCCTTGGCACTTGAAGCCGACGCGTATCACCTACGGACGGATGTCTGGACCTCAGGAGGGGTCTTCATCGCACTTGCCTTGATTCAACTGACCGGATACGCATGGTTCGACCCGGCAGTAGCAATGGTCGTTGCGATGTTCATCATCCATGCCGCCTATGACATCACGACTAGGTCCACGGAAGGCCTGCTCGATAAGAGCCTGCCAGAAACCGAGATGAAGCTGATCGAGCAGGTCGTGAGGAGCTATGGTGGCAACGTGCTCAACTTCCACAAGCTCAGGGCGAGGAAGATGGGGTCCGAGCGCCAGATCGACCTCCACCTCGTGGTCCCGATGAACCTCAGCATCAAGGACGGACACTCCTTGGTCGAAGAACTGGAAAGAGACATAAAGAAGGAGTTGCCAGGCAGCATCATAGTCGTTCATATCGAACCTTGTGACGAGAATTGTGAGAGGTGTCGGATGGTCCCCAATCTCAGTCCCATCAAAGGGAGGAAGGGCCCCCCGCTATCCTGTGAATCGAAG
>CALMQK010000154.1 GCA_937872085.1 uncultured euryarchaeote | reverse complement strand
AGAGAGGGACTCTCCGGCGACATGCTCCTCGCCGCGATGATCGGTCTGTTGGACGATGATGATCGAAGGAGGAGCGCGGAACGGATAGAAGCGGCCGCCCTCGCGCACGGACTTGAGTTCGAACTGCTGTCGATCGAGGAGTCCGGGGAATCGGGTCTGGGGATATCGTACAGGGAACCTGAGCCGTTGGTGGTCCAGGAGACATCCTACGAGCAGTGCTTCTCGGTCCTCGCCGAAATGGAGGGGCAAATCGGTTCCAACGCGCCCGCTGCAAGAGCCATCCTCCGAGTGATATTCGAAGCGGAGGGACAGGCCCACGGTCTTCCCCCGGAGGAGGTGCATCTGCACGAGATCGGAAGGCCGCAGGCTATGCTGAACATCGCCGCCATCGGCCATCTCTCCCAGAGGCTGATCGATGTGTCCGGCGGGCCATTCGTCGGCTCGACCATCACGACCGGGAGAGGGATCGTCGTCGTGAGCCACGGAGCAGTGAGGGTGCCTCCGCCGGCCTCACTGGCGCTCCTGAAAGACATGATGCACCAGCCTGGCGATTCACCCGGGGAGAGAGCGACACCGACGGGCATCGCCGCGGTGAAGGCCCTAATACATCATCAGTCGGATATCGTTCCAAGCGAGTTCAAGAAGAGGAGCATCGGGTTCGGGACCAGGCGGTTCGCTGGCAGGCTCGGAAGGACCGCGCTCCTCTGGACCTGAGCTACCGGAAGCCGCAGGGACAATGGTTATCCAAGAGTTCCCGCTAGGTAGAGCCATCAGACAAGAGCCCGACACATCCTTTGACGAACGACGGAGGACAACGAACATGCCTGAGAGAATTGAGACGACGCTCGAGCCGGCGAAGATCCTCGATTGCAGGGGACTCTACTGCCCAGAACCGGTGTTCAGGACGAGCGAGGAGATATCTAGCGTGGCCGTCGGAGATGTCCTTGAAGTGCTGGCGGACGACCCGGCCTCGGAATCAGACATAACCAGCTGGGCGAAGCACACGGGGCACGAGCTGCTCTCGATAGAGAAGAGGGATGGGGGATTCAGGTTCTTGATCAGAAGGACAGCTTAAGGAGTTGAGTGACTTGGCAAAGAAAATACTGTATGTTCAGACCTCGGGCACGAACACGCCCGAAAGATTGTACGCGCCGTTCATACTGGCGACGACTGCGAGGGCAATGGGGATCGAGGCGACCGTCTACTTCCTCGGCAATGGGGTAACCGGTGTGATGAAAGGACAGGCGGAGAAGATCAAGCTCGGCAGCTTCCCGACGGTCAGGGAGG
>CALMQK010000153.1 GCA_937872085.1 uncultured euryarchaeote | reverse complement strand
AGCTTGAAATCCGTCCAGGAAGAGCTTCCGCCTGCTGCTTCAGAGGACAGCGAGACCGCAGAGCCCAGCAGGAATCTGCTCACGACGACGCCCATGAGAAGTCCGATTAGCGCGGCGAACGCCCCCAGCATGACAGATTCGAGGATCAAGGAGAAGAAGACGTGTCGGTTGCTCGCCCCTCTCGATTTCAGTATCCCGATCTCGCGCCTCCTGGATGTCACGCCCAGGTCCACACCGACTATCGACAGATAAGTTCCGAGGGCGACGACGGGGAGCGACAGTGCCATGAACAGGACCTTCTGGGATTCGAGCTGGGGCTGCATGTTCTGAAGCGCGCTCACAAGCGGGCTGGCTGAGACGTAGAAACCAGAGACTTGGCCCTGCCTCTCGAGCCTGTGCTGGATGAACTCGATCCCTTTCACGGTCGCATCAATGTTTGCGAGGTCGATCACCTTGTCCCTGTCGATCCAAATGAGATAACTTACCGAAATCGAGGCATAGCCCATGATGAAGTCGCGGGTCTCGGGAGTCATCACGGAATCGAATGAAGCCATGTTCAGAACTATAGGGGTTCCCCACTCGTTGGGCAGGTAGACTCTGGGGCCAAAAGTGGATGTCGAATCGTATATCTGAGAGTGGTATGGAACACTTCCGCCATTGCCGCTGTAGTCCTGCGTCCAGATCTGCGAGACTATGAACGTACGGTTGAGATACGAGTTGTTGTACGCATAGACCATTGGCGAATAGTAATGCTGGGTCTTGACCATGGATAGCGTGATCGTGTCCGAGATGCCGACGTCGAGACTATCTGCCACATCCTTTGGGATTGCGACCGTGCCGTCGTCCGGCATCGTCCCCGAGATCCCCTCAGCCTTCAGAAACCTGTCAGAGTCGCTGGGGAGGAATGCGAGATAGCAATCTCCGTAGTCAGAGTACGATGGTTGTTGGGGGTTGGGCAATGTCCATCCGTGGACCGTGACGAAAGGATTCGCCTCCTGGACGCTCTTTACGGATTCTATCGCATCAACCGAAGCGTTGAAGGTGTCTGTATTGACGGTCGAATCGATGATCGGGTACTGCAACGCAGTGAAATCCACATCGACTTTGTCCACGGCGGACCTCAGCAGACCGTAGGCCGACGAGTCGACGGCTATCAGGGAGCCGGAGACCAGCGCCATCGCGAGGGCGATCCCGAGGGCCGCGAAGAGCGAGCGACGCTTGTTCCTGAGCACCCCCTGAAACGAATATCTGAAGAATGTGAGCATGCTCAAACCCCGCTTCCCTCCTGCTGGGGGAGGATTGAGGAGGCTCCTCTAGAACTTTGTGGAGGGGCGCTCGAGCTCACCGCTTCTTGGGGTGTTTCCTGAAGAAGAGGATCGAAGCGGTGGGTTCCACCTTCACGATCTCCCTGCGGATCTGCACTTTGGCCGGAGGAACGGGTCGTGGCTGCGGCTTGGGAGCCTTGTGCGACTTAAGGACGGCCTTCTCGGCCTTCTTCTCAGCGCGGCTCTCCTTCCTATTGGCGATCGCCTTCGCCAGGGGTCGTTCAGGATGCTTGACGACTGGCCCATGCTTTGGTATCGGTTGCGTCTTGATGGGCTGCTCCAGCGGCTCCACCACGACCGTCTCTACGGTCTTGACTGGCACCGCTGGGGGCTTCTCCGGCGCCTTCCCCTTGGATATGTAAACATCCTTCCCTCCTGCTCCTCTGAAGTGCAGGTGGTCGGTCTCCATGAGCAGCGCGAGCGGAAGGATCAGGTCGTGCCTCTTCAGGTTGGTGGCATCGGCCATCTGATCAATGGTGGCGCCTTCCCCTTCAGTGATCTGGAGTATCGACTTGATGGCCTTGTTCATGTCGATATGCTCTATCCCCGGCACGACACTGAACTCCGCCCTTTGATTCACGATGTTCGCGAGGAACTCCTTGGACTTCTTGACGAATTCGGTCGGCTCCTGATCCAGCAAGGACCTGAGGTAGCTCGTGTCGAGGCCCAGCTGCTCCCAGCCGTTGATCTGGTCCAGGCACATGCTCCTGAAGTGCTCCTTGTGCATCCCCTGCTTCGCGATCTCGCTTCCCGGATTGATCTCCAGTGCGATCCGATAGTGCTCGAGAGCGTCCGTCGTATGGCCTAACTTGGAGAACAGCCTCGCCATGTTCAGGTGGGCATCGAACATCCGGGGCTCATATGTGATCGCCTTGTCGAAGCATATCAGGGCGTCCTCGTCCATGCCCATGTGCTGATACACCGCACCCTTGTTGTTCCAGGCATTGTGGTTCTCAGGATCGGCCTTGATGGCCATGTCGAACGCCTTCAGGGCCAGGTCATCTTTGCCCGCGAAGGCGTGCATGTTCCCCATGTGGCACCATGAGACGCTGTCCTTGGGTTCGATGCTCAACGCGGTGTCATAGTGCACCATCGCCTTCTGATAGTCCTTCATGCGGTAGAGCGCATCGGACTTAAGGGTCCAAGGGAGCGCGAACCTGTCTTCTATCCCCACGCGTGAGCATTGCCGGATCGCCCCGTCGGCCTGCTTCAGGGCACCCTTGTAATCCCCGGACTCGATGAGCGCGTTCGCGGACCTCATCCTCTTCCAGAGGAAGATGTAGACGCGCTCCCGCCACACATAGAGCATCAGCGGCAGGAAGGAGAACGTGACTCCGATGAAAGCGAGCGTCCTGTCGTATTCCGAGTAAGTGTGCGACGACACGATCCCGATCTGCTCGTGGAACGCGACGAGGAAGATCGCCATCGCCCCGATCAGCCACGCCCCCAGGTAGCCGTCCCTTGTCTGAAGTGATTGAACAGAGATGAGGGCGAACACCATCCCCGAGATCAGGAGCACGAGGTTCCACAGAGTGAACAGGAAGAATGTGTCTGAGGGGGTCCTGGCGACGTTGAAGGCCTCGTGCACGGGCACCAGCACCATCAAGACGATTCCGGTGCCATACATCATCAGCCTGAGACTGTCGTGATGGGTGATTGTATCCGACGCGAGCACCATCATGAGGAACCCATACAGCAGCGTCATGCTCAATAGAATCGCCCACGCACCGAGGTCTTTTCCCCAATATACCATGGCCACCCCGCTCAGCGAGAGTAGGACGAACCCGAGTGTTGCGAGCAAAAGCCTCGGGACGGGCAGGCCATATTCATCAGGGCCTCGGCGCGTGGACGAGAACAGCATGATCATTCCGAAAAAGACGAACACACCCGTCACTGTCAGCACATACACGTTGTAGATCGACCAGCTGCCGTACCATATCCTAGTGCTGGCGAAGAACTCGATGGCAACAGCCACGAGCACCGACGCGTACAGCAACAGCACGAACAACCTCGGCCCGCCGACCATCGGCACGAAGGGCCTGTCCGCCTCTGACCGTTCGTCGAACGATCTGAGCATGTTCGCGAACGATGATGCGGGCGCCCTTGCGGGGCCGTTCTTCGGTTCGGGGGGGATCCCGGCAGCCATGGTGTAGCTCACTCTTCCTCAGGCGGTCCTTCCACTCGCTTCGAGTGTCTGAATGCAATCATGATTATTGGTACTATCGCTAAGGGCACGATGAAGTTGCCAAACTCGGGGATGGTCGTCTGACCCACGTTGAGGGCCCCAGGGGTAGAGGCCAATGAGGCCCATGTCGAATAGGGCGGGGCGCCAGTGCGGCCATACGACATCTCATGCCATTCAGGCGTACTGACCTCGTCGACCGGCGCCCCTGAGCCGGTGTTCAGCCGATAACTCTGGGACTTGGAGAATTCAAGCCCGTTCGTGAGAAGCAGTTGGCCCGGGCCGATGATCGAACCCGCAGGCCAGGTGTAGACGAGCACTCCGCTGGCGTACAGTGTGTAGCCACTTATGTCGATTGATGTGGAGGCGGTGTTCATCAACTCTATCCAGTCCTGGGGACCACCTTTGCTGAACACCTCGTTGATGATTATGCCGCCATAATACTTGGTGCCTGACGAGATGTGAGCGACGAGGTCCATACGGGCATCGTCTTGACGACCGCTCCAGTCCTCGGCAAGGAACGTCACCGTGTATGCCTTCCCGCTCACGAGCCCCAGCGCGGAGTACGCGCCGCTCACTTCGAGCTGGTACTGATCTATGGCAGCATCAGCAGGGCCGACATCGCCCCATGTATCGTTGACAAATCGATAGATCCTGCTGGATATGATGGAGTTGTCCTTTCCAATCATCGCGATGGCTGCCTCCGCCCCGCCAATCGACGACCCAGTGCTCTGGTTACCGTCAGTATCGATGAACACGAAGGCGAAATCGGCGCCATACATCGACTGTGTGATGTTCGTCACATTCCCGGCGGGACCTGATGGGGTGGCGAACCGGACCAAGCTCTTCGGCACGCTGGAGCCACCGAGCATTGTGCCGTTCACGGACATGTAGAAGGACGCCACATCGACCGTCGAAGCGGCCTTCACGGTCGCGATATCGACGTTCCCGCTCTTGTCGTCGTTCGTTATGCTCGAATGCGCGTCACCCAGGGCATCGTCGACGCCCATCCTGGACGACCAGTCCCCGAAGGCGCCGTCGATGACCACGCTCGATGGGGCCGAGCCGAGATAGGCCACCCTAGCTCCTGTCTGGACCGTGCTCAGCAGCCAGGTCACGTTCGGACCAGCGACCACTCCGTGAGTCCTGTTCAGCTGCAGGCCGAACGAGCCGGTCAAAGGAGTTGAAGGTAAACGGACGAGAACGTCGAGGCTGATCTCTGAGTCAGCCTTGAGGGAGATCGGGTTGTAGAACAACAGCTCCGAATCGTATGATGAAGCCAGGGCTCCCCCGCCATTGGTCACGATCATCGATAAGGGAGTGACGTTGCCCAGGAAATCGAACCTGAGGCCATCGAGCACGGAAGGCGCTCCCTTCCCGGAGACTGTGATCGTCATGACCCGCTGATCGGAGAAGTTCGAGATGATGGACGGACCGTTCTGGTTCTCCTCAACCGCGATCGATGGACCTTTAGCCCGGAAGTTCACGTCCGTCCAATCTCCAGACATGTTTGTGTGAACGGCTTGGATCGCGACCTTCGAGTTCGCGTTGATCGAGAACTTCTCCCCGGCCTCCATCTGGCTGCCGTAGAATGCCACGCTCGGCTCCGACACCAGATGGAACCCGCCGAAGTCCGAGCTGTTCGAATCTTTGTCGAAGAGATATGTCGATTGCCTGGCCAGGCTCGAGTTCCAGCCGATGAGCTCGATGCATGCGTCCGCGCCCAGGCCGTGGACGGAATAACCTGTCAGGGCGTTCCCGTCCCTATCGACGAAGATGTAGAAGCCGTCAGCCCCGCCTCCCCTCCCGGAGAAGAGCTGACCTTGCGTATCGAGGTAGAAGTACGTCCCCCTGGCATCGTACTTCATCGCGTAGTCCGAGATGGAGATGTCCGGGTTGGGGGAGTCGGGGACATCATGGTACATCTGGACCTTCAGCCAGTCCATGAAATAGCCGTCGATGCTGACGGTCTCCTTCGGAAAGGCATACACGAGTGCGTAGGGCAACGCTACGATGAGCGCGACCAGCACTGAGACCACGATCAGTTTCTTGGTGAGTGTGAAATCCGCAACCTTCAACTTCCTCTGCTGGTAGGACAGCCGGAAGCCGTTGACGGCGCCTGCTCCATTGACGAAGCCGTTCGTGACGCCCT
>CALMQK010000152.1 GCA_937872085.1 uncultured euryarchaeote | reverse complement strand
GCACTCCTGTTCGGAGTGATGATCGATGCCGACCATCTCTTTGGTGCTCCCAGATACGTCTCGCATAACGGATGGGGAGCCTTGTTGCGACGTTCGTGGGATGATGGTTCGGGACTCCCATGGAAATCACTGCTTCACTATCCAGTGGGAGCGTTCGTGGTCGTCCCTCTATCGATCGGATGGAGGTACTTCCTACCCGTCTTGTTCTGGGCCATGCACTTGGAATTGGACTACATCCAAAATGCAACCCTCTCATGGTCCACGCCCATCGAAGCCGCAGTGATGACGTCGAGTTGCATCGGGATAGTCTTCATCTTGTACAGGAATTGGAGGGAGGCTCAGCCAGATGGCGACTTCCGACAGTTCGTCAAGATGATAGGGTTTCGCCTGGCGGGTTACGGCTCGGCCATTCGGAAACGCCTCGGTAGTATCGTGTGAGGACTATCACCCAGACGACTTCGAACACTATGCATATGGTCGCAGGGACGGCCACGATCGGCAGGAACAAGGCGATGGCCATTGTCGCCGTGAGTCCCAGATTCTTGTAGCTGGCGAATAGGACGTAGGCGATCCTCTCCGACTTGGCCACGCCCGCCTTTCTGAGCCCGAGCTCGACCCCAAGCCCGATCCCGAAAGTCCGCATCATGGCGGCCGCTGAGATGGCCAGTATGATCAGGGGATCGCCAAGGAAGGCGCTCCTGTTCGCCCCGGCCACCGCGAATATGAGCACTGCGAAGGACAGGTTGATGAGCGCCGTGTTCGTCCTCTTCCCCATCCGTATCTTGGCTACCGCCCTGGAGGCGAGCATGGGGAGGACGATCAGTAACAGCAGCGACACCACTAGGCTCGACACGTCGACAGCGGAACCTATGAGTAGGACCGTCATCACCGGCATGAGGGCAAGCGCCGCGACGTAGTTCACGGCCGTCGAGAATAGGGCCTTCGTCGTCTTGCCTCCGAAGACAGAGGTGAACGGTACGATGGATATCGCCGAGGGCGCGGCGGCCATCAGGACCCATCCAGGCCAGAGCTCCTTGGAGAAAGCCATCCCCATGGCGAGTATCAGGAGGCTGAGCGCCCCGTAGTTCAACAGAAGGGACAAGACCGAATGGCGGACATGCTCCTTGACCCGCGTGTCACCTATCCTGACGGTCGACAGGGAAAGCGTCATCAGGACGGCCAGTGAGGCCATCGAGATCTCCTTCGTGAGGACGGGGAATCCTCCAGCAAGAAGACCCAGGACAAGGCCCACCGTCATCACGATGGCGTAGCTTTGGAGGATGTCGGCTGGCCTCATCGACCCTCGAAACGCTTGTCGATACAAATACACTTCCGGTCGCCAACGCCGAGCCAGTCATCCGAATGCATCACGCAAGGGTTTTTACCCGACCCGATGTTACCGAAGGTCCAATGGTAGGCCTGATCGAATTCGGCACCACCCTGATACTAGACTGGATTTCCCAGTACGGATACTGGGGCATAATCCTGCTCATGGCGCTGGAGAGCGCGACTCTGCCCGTGCCGAGCGAGATCGTGATGCCTTTTGCTGGATTCCTTGTCTGGGAGCAGGGGGTCATGAGCCTTCCGGGAGTCATATTGGCGGGGACCATCGGGTGTACCCTGGGTTCGATAGCCGCCTATGCGGTCGGCTACTACGCGGGAAGGCCGCTGATACTCCGATACGGGAAGTACGTGCTGCTCTCGGAGAGGCATCTCGTTCAAGCGGAGAGATGGTTCGCCAGATACGGGGGCAAAGCCACACTCATAGCCAGGCTGCTGCCGATCATCCGAACGGTCATATCGCTCCCCGCAGGCATCTCGAAGATGAGGTTCAAGCCCTTCGTGCTCTACAGCTTCGTCGGGTCGCTGCCCTGGACCGCCTTGCTTGCATATGTCGGGTTCTGGCTCGGGCCCAACTGGAGGGAGATCGGCTCCGTCTTCCGGGGCATGGACATATTGGTCGTGGTCGGCGCGGTGGCGCTCATCATCTGGTACGTCCATGCGGTCAGGAAGCGCAGCTCGAAAAGCGAGGAGCCTCACGCGTAGTAGTACTCGCCTCTCGCTTTCTGTTCCCGGTCCAACCTCGAGTCCTTCTTGTTGATCCTGGGCCGACCGGAGTCCTGGTCCCTCCTGAACGTGATATGGACCGCTTCGAGGAACTTGTTCATGCCATCCCTCATCCCCATCGGGCCCTCGGCGGTGCCTCGGACCGAAGGTTCACCGCTGAAGACCATGAGCGAATCGGAGATGAGGTCGATCATGTAGACATCGTGGTCCACCACGACCGCCGATTTGCCGATCTTCTCTATCGCGCGCCTGATGGTCTTCGAAGCGACCATCCTCTGGTTGGAATCGAGATACGCCGAAGGCTCGTCTATGAGGTAGATGTCCGCCGTCTTCCCTAGGCACTCCGCTATCGAAACCCTCTGGAGCTCCCCGCCAGAGAGCGTGTTGACGTCCTTCTCTATCAGGTGTTTCAGGTTGAGCGGATGCGCGATCTCAGCCTGGAAGAACCCCGACTCGAAGTCTCTCCCGATGTTCGTCGACAGCATCTCCCGGACGGTCCCGTCGAACTCGGGCTTGATGTACTGCGGCTTGTAGCTGATGGTGGCCTCACCGCCGACCTCGCCCGAGGTCGGCTCGATCTCGCCCGCGAGCATCTTGACGAACGTGGTCTTGCCCGTGGCGTTGGGACCAACGGCTCCCACGACCTCGCCCTTCCTTATCTGGCCTTCGCTCACCTTGAGAGTGAAGGTCTTGAATCGCTTGGTCAACCCCGGGAACCTGATGAGTACCTCCGATTCCCACTCCTTCCTCGGGGGCCTCTTCTCGAACTTGATGTGAGTATCCCTGAACCTGACGTTCTCTTCACGGAGATAGCCATCCAGGTACACGTTGATGGCAGTCCTCACGGCCCTCGGTTGGGCCATGACTCCGTATGCCCCCTCGTCCCCGTACATTATGTGGACGAGGTCCGCCAGGAAGTCCATGACCGCGAGGTCGTGTTCGATGACGACGACCTGCTTGTGCTCGCTCAGCTCCTGGATGACCTTGGCGATCTCCAGGCGCTGGTAGATGTCCAGGTAGGACGACGGCTCGTCGAAGAAGTATACATCCGCTTCCTTGAGCAGGGTCGCGGCCAAGGCGACTCTCTGAAGCTCACCCCCCGATAGCTTCGCGATGTCCCTAGGTAGTACTCCATGGATCCCCAGCCGAGTCGTCACCTCGTCCATCTTGTGGTTGTCGTCCACTTTCTCAAGCAGTTCTCTCACGAGGCCCTTGTGGATCGCCGGGAGCTTGTCCACATACTGAGGCTTCATCGCCGTCCTCAGCTTCCCGGCAGCGAGATCGACGAAGTAGTCGTGGATCTCTGTTCCCGAGTACTTCTCTATGACCTTGTCCCAGCTTCCCTGGGAGTCGTAGTCCCCCAGGTTCGGGACGATCTGTCCAGAAAGGATGGACATGGCCGTTGTCTTGCCAATGCCGTTCGGTCCCAGCAGCCCGATGACCTGGCCCTTCCTGGGCACTGGGAGCCTGTACAGCCTGAAGGCGTTCTTCCCGAACTGATGGACAAGTTCGCCTTCGAGCTCGTGGGGCAACTGAATTATCTTGATCGCTTCGAGTGGGCATTTGTGGACGCATATCCCGCAGCCTACGCAGAGTTCCTCCGCTATCACGGGCTTGCCCTTAGGGCCCATCGCGATGGCGTCCACGCCCGTGCGCACGGGCGGGCAGTAGTTCCTGCACTCAAGGTTGCATTTCTTCGGCTGGCAACGGTCCTTGAGGAGTATGGCGATCCTCATCATCCAAGGGATATTGTGAGGATATTAAAAGATATCAGGCTCAACCAGTCAGGCCGCGCTCGATATCCCTGACCATCGGTTCGGGGTCGAGGTCGACAAATCCCACGGTCTTGACAAGTTCGTCCGCCTTGAACTTCTGGCCGTAGGACCATAGCTCCTTGAGCCGGGCTCCGGCCTTCTTGTTCCGGAACCAGTCCTCCCCGAACTCTTCGGTCACCGCCTCCCTGAGCTGACCTTCCAGTATCCAGGCTCTGAGGTACTCCGCGCAGTAGAACCCGTCATCTACGTCCTCAAGATAGTGCTTCCCCGTGTGCCTGAACTTCAGCGCACGCTGCAGACATACCCTGTATACATCTCCGAACTCTGGGTTGATCCTCGAGCTGTGCATCTTCAGCTCGTAGATCAGCTTCGCCGCGTATCTTCGCAAGAACATCAGTTTGTTGATCAGGGCGAATCTGATGTACTCGTCCGCCTGCTTCATCCCCAGTGCTTCCTGCAGCCAGAGCTTGTTCGAGGTCAAGTAGGCGAACAGGAAGGCGAACGATTCGGTCACCGAGTTGTCCCCCAAGTACCTGTACTCAGCCGGGAGCCTCCCGTCTGTGTTCCCAAAGTGCCAGGCGTGGCCGCCCTCGTGGAAGAAGGTCTCGAAATCCTTCCAGCCTCCCACAGGCATTATGACCAGCCGGATGTCGTCAGGTACCTTGACCGGGGAGCAGAACGCCCTCGGGGCCTTCCTCGGCCGTTCTTCCATGTCGATGTGTATGTTGTCGTACTTGTCAGGCTCGAGCCCGATGTTCCGGAGCGTCGAAGAGAGGCTCCCGACAAGCTCCCCCTTCTCGAAGTACCTGTCGAACTCCTCCCCCTTGAAGGCGAACGGGATGTCGTAGGTCCAGGCTTCCGTGAGAGGCAGGCCGGTGCGTTTCATGAGCAGCTCGTCCATCGACTCGACGTACAACTTCTCGGTCCTCCGCAACAGCTCCTCCATCTGCTCCTCGAGGGCCTTGTAGTCCACCCCTTTCAGGGTCGAGCACAACTCGCGGTAGTTCTTGAACCCCAGCATCCCCGAGAGATCGTGCAGGGTGGACATTCTATCCAGGAGCATCTCGTTCATCGGCTCGGTCTGGACGAGCTTCGCTTCGAACAACTTGGTCCTCCGGTCGTGTTCCGGCTCGTTCCTGATCTCTATCGGGACGAACCTGTAAGGGATGCTCTTCCCTTCGAACTCCACCTCCGCTCGCGCCTCGAAGGTCACCACCTCGTCAGTGAGCTCCTTGACCGAGTTGTCCATGTGGCCCATCGTGGAGAAGGTCCGCAGGTACTTCAGCCACCGGATATCCTCCGGCCCCTCCTTCGCATCGAGGGAGGCCTTGATCGCGCTGATCGCATCCTCGGAGAACAGGTGGGCGTACTTCGAATAGATCGGAGCGGTCGACATCCCTTCCTTCAGGCCAGCGTAGTTGCGATAGAACTCGTCCGTCAGCTCGCTCTGGAAGGGCTCGACATCCGCCCTGATCGTGGCGATGTCCAGGTTGGCCATCGGCGCGATAATGTCGCTCTTGATTGATATTCATTTCCCTATCTGGCCCACTTTTCCGGCTCCAGACTGAAGGGTAGATTTAAGAGCGCCACATTCTATGACGAACGGTCGTTCGACATGGCACGAATACTGGTATGCGTCGCATGGCCCTACGCCAATGGTCCCCTGCACGTCGGTCACGTGGCGGGTTCGATCATGCCCGCGGATATATTCGCGAGGTTCAACCGGATCATCGGCAACGAGGTCATCATGGTCTCCGGGACCGACATGCACGGTGCTCCCATAACGGTCATCGCGGATAGGGAGGGCGTCTCGCCAGAGGTCGTCGCGAACAGGTATCATGTGCTAGATGCGAAGGCAATCGCTGACATGGGCTTCGATTACGATCTCTACACCAGCACCCATACTGCGAACCACGAGGCGGTCACTCAGGAGTTCTTCAAGACGCTGCTCGAGAAGGGCCACCTGGAGCTCAAGTCGACTCCGCAGTTCTACTGCGAGAGCTGCAAGCGGTACCTTCCGGACAGGTATGTCATCGGCAAATGCCCCCACTGTGGCTACGAGCGCGCGAGGGGTGACCAGTGCGAGAGCTGCGGAAAGGACCTCAACGCCGACGAGCTGGTGGAGGCGAGGTGCCAAACATGCGAAGGCACACCTATCTTGAAAGAGACCGAGCATTACTTCCTGAAGCTGTCACACTTCACTGACGATATTCTGAAGTGGGTCGATGGGCACAAGCACTGGCGGCCGCATGTCAGGACCTTCAGCATGAATGTCCTCAAGGAGGGGCTGGAGGACCGGTCCATCACGAGAGACCTGAAGTGGGGAGTGCCGGTCCCGGTCCAAGGGTTCGAGGACAAGAGGATCTATGTCTGGTTCGATGCGGTCATAGGCTATCTCTCGGCGTCAAAGGAATGGGCGCTGCTCGAAGGCAAGCCGAACGAATGGACCAGGTACTGGACGGACCCCGAATGCAGGAGCTACTATTTCCTCGGAAAGGACAACATCGTCTTCCACACGATCATCTGGCCCGCGATGCTGCTCGGCTTCGGAGGGCTCAATCTGCCGTACGATGTCACGGCGAACCAGTTCATGAACTTCGAGGGTCAGAAGTTCTCCAAGAGCCTCGGGATCAGCATCGACATCCCAGACATGCTCCAGAGATTCAAACCGGACATCATCAGGTACTACCTCTCGGCCAACATGCCCGAGACGAAGGACAGCGAGTTCTCTTGGGACGACTTCGCAGCCAGGGTCAACAACGAGCTGGTCGCCACATACGGCAACTTCCTGCACAGAGCGCTCTCGTTCACCTACAAGAACTTCGGGTCGATCCCGGTCAAGGGAGACCTGGATGACCGGGACAAGGCCGCCCTCGCAAGGATAGAGCAGATGTCGAAGGAGGTCGAGGCCGCCCTGTCCGCATGCGAGTTCAGGAGAGGCCTTAAGGCCGTGATGGACCTCGCGCAGTTCGGGAACCAGTACTTCGATTCCGTCGCTCCGTGGTCCCTGATCGGCACCGACAAGTGGAGATGCGGCACCGTCCTCCACGTGAGCCTTCAGATATGCAAGGCGTTGGTGGTCCTGTCATTCCCGTTCATGCCGTTCTCCTCGGAGAACATCTGGAAGCAGCTGAAGATGGAGGGGACGATCGGAGAAGTAGGCTGGAAAGGGCTCGAGCTCCCGCTTAGAGATGGGCAGGCCTTGGAGAAGCCGGTTCCTCAGTTCGCGAAGATAGATATCGCGAGCTCGAGCGAATTCCAGCAGTTCGCCGCTCTGAACCTGAAGGTGGGGAAGGTCCTTGACGTGCAGCAGCATCCGAACGCGGACAAGCTCTACATGATGAAGGTGGACATCGGCAAGACGATCAACATGATAAGCGGTCTGAAGGAGTTCTACACGCCCGAGCAGCTCAAGACGAAGACACTGATCATAGTGACGAACCTGGAGCCCGCCACCATCAGGGGAGTCAAGTCCGAAGGCATGCTCTTGGCCGCGGAGGGAGATGGCAAGCTCGCTCTCTTGATCCCCGAAACGGACCTTCCAGCAGGCACCCAGATCTCGAGCGACATGGAGCCTGGGCAGAAGCAGATCAGCTTCAAGGAGTTCCAGAAGCTCGATATCCGCGCCGGGGTCATCGCTCAATCGAACCCTCCAGTCCTCGACCTCGGTTCGAGGAAGATGCAGTGCACGGTCGACAGCCCGGAAGCCGGCAAGAAGTACGCGACCTTCATCGCCGGCGACAAGGCGATGGTGATGTACGGACCGAACAAGGTCAAGATAGTCTTCGATGTCGATATCCAGGCCGGTGCGAAGATACGATGAAGCTGGACATGCACATTCACTCGAGCTACTCGAGAGATGCCTCCGCCCCTCCCAAGGACATCGTCTCGTTGTGCAAGAAGTGCGGTCTCGACGGTCTCGCCATCACCGATCACAACTCGATCAGCGGTTGGACGGAAGCCGAGACCCTGGCCAAGGAGTTGGGGCTGGTGTTCGTGAGGGCCGTGGAGCTGACGACGAAGGACGGTCATGTTCTGGCATACGGCGTCCACGAACTCATCCCGCGGGGTATGTCTGTGGAGGAGACGATCGAGAAGGTCCACGAAGCAGGCGGGGTGGCCGTCGCCGCGCATCCGAGACGCTTCCCGTCGGGCATCGGGCTCGAGCTCGCCCGGAGCCGCCCTTTCGACGGGATAGAGGTCATCAATGGAGGCTCGTCCCCGAGAAGCAATCGTCACGCTCGCAGGGTCGCTGAATCGAAGGGCTCGGCCGTCACCGCGGGGAGCGACGCTCACGAGCTGGATCAGGTCGGGAAGGCCTACACCATCGTCGAGAGCGTCTCGACGGAGGACGATGTGCTCGATGCCATACGGAAGAAGGGGACCTCAGTCGGCGGCAGGAGCAGGAGCATGTCGGAGGGCATCCACTACTCATGGGAAGTGTTCGTAGAATGGATCAAGGGTGACCTCACGAGACTGTGAACCCTTCAGATCTTCGATTCGATCCTGCTGGCGAAGGCGACCGCCTTTGACGCAAGAAGCTCAGTCGTAATGTCACTGGAGGCTGTCACGACGAGCAACGCCCTCGAGCCGGCGCTCGTGAGGACCATCTTGCCCCTTGCGAGCTCCACGGCGACATACTGGAGTTTGTCCTTGAGTTCTGACGTGGCCGTCTCCGCTGCACCTAGGAGAATTGCGGACATGGCGACGAAGGTCTCGAGGTGGACCCCTTTTGGTGCGTCCCCCGCGATGTGCATCCCGCTCCGCGAGACTATGGTCGCCTCGTAGACGGACGGCACCGACCTGATCTCGTCCAGGATTTCTTCGAGCGCTAGGTATTCTACCATCTGAATCTGCTCCGCAGCTCCCCTTCTGACTGACTAGTCAGGATTAACCGCGGATGATATATACTTTCTCGGATGGCGCGCGGAGTCTCGATGCCTTGATAAGTCGTCATCGTCATCACATCTGAGAGTCGCATGAAAATACTCCATCAGGACGCCAAGGCCAACGAGATCAAGCTCATGCCAGAGACGTTGGACGATCTCTGGCATTTGTACAACCTGATAGATGAGAGAGACCTCGTATTCGCGACGACCTACCGGCGGGGGGAGGAGAAGTCGGACAAGATCCGGCCGGATCGCGTCGAGAAGTTGCGCATGCGCCTCGGCATCCGGGTGCAGAAGATCGAGTTCCACGAATCCGGGGACCTGCTCAGAGTCCTAGGGCAGATCGAGCTTGGGCCCCAGGACATCGGCCAGCATCACACTTTGATGATCACGCTGGACGAGCCCATATCCATCGTCAAGCCTGAGTGGAGGTCCCAGCACTTCGACAGGATAAAGCGCGCGGTCGAGGCCTCACAGAAGCCATCGATCTTCTTCATCGCGATCGAGGACACCGAGGCCGTCATCGCCACCTCCAGAGAGTACGGGATCAAGGAGCACGCGACCATCACTCGCAGCTCGACCGGGAAGATGTACGAGGCGAAGTCCACCGAGAAGGAGTACCTTGATGACGTGGCGGATAAGCTCGCCTCCTCACACAAGCACGAGCCCGTCATAATCCTGGGCCCAGGGTTCCAGAAGGAGGCGCTCGCGAAGAGGCTGAAGGAGAAGTACCCTGAGCTGGCCAAGCACATCGTCATCCATCATACGGGGCAGGCCGGCATGGCTGGGATCCACGAGCTCATGAAGATGGGCATCGGCGGGAAGTTCGTCGAAGAGAGTAGGGTCGCGTTGGAGACCAAGCTGATGGAGGAGCTGTTCGCCGAGCTAGGGAAGAACGGCATGTTCGCCTATGGCGACAAGCAGGTCCAATCGGCAGCGGATGCGGGTGCGATCAAGACGCTCCTGATACTCGACACCAAGGTCAGATCCCCCAAGGTCGACCAGCTGATCAGGGCTGCGGAGAACGCGAAAGGGGAGTTCGTGATAATCAGCTCGCTTCACGAGGCCGGCAGAAGGCTGGAGTCACTGGGCGGCGTCGCCGCCCTCTTGAGATACAAGATGTAGTCGGAGTTCATCGTCTTCTGGCTTCGACGATGTCCAGCATCGCGTTCACCAGCAGACTGCACGGGAACGGTTTCGCCCAGAACGAGCATGCCCCGGCCTCGAGCGCCTGCTCGCGCACCGATATGTCGGCGCTTGAGAATATGATCGGCACGGAAGGATCCATCTTGAGGATCTCTTTCGTGGTCTGGATGCCGTCCTTGCCAGGCATTCGGTGGTCCATTATGATGATGTCCGGCCTGTTCTTGAGCGTCTTGAAGATGTTCACGGCCTCGTCTCCGTTGCATGCCGAGAAGACCGTGAGCCCGGCGGATTCGAACACGTCCTTGTAGAGGTCCCTGATGTAGTCCTCGTCGTCAACGACGAAGATCCGCGCCTTGTTCTCTCGTCCGGCGGCCGCGCCTTCCAGTTCGAAACCGGGTGCGATCTTTGCGAACGGCATGATCAGCGGCCATCGGACGCGAGCGCTACGGCTGAAATGGTCTTCTAGACCTCCCAGTAGCAATAGCGTGTCCTCGCATCCCATCATATTATCTGACGGCCCAATAATATCGCCATCCGTCTTAAGAGTATCGAAGTCCAAAGGGCTGTTCTCCACTCCCAGCCTCAGATGGACGAGTCTTTAAACCTATCATCTCTCGGAGACATTGCGGACCGATTCGGGGAGGATCCTTTATGTAGGGTGGATTGGCGAGATTGGCGGATTCTGCAAAAAAGGAGGTCGATAGGTAGGAGGAGCATGAATTCCTACCTATCTGGGATGGTTGGTTATCTTCAGTTCTCAACGGCCTGTCCAGTCGGCTCGATCTCGGGCTCGCACCCGAGCAGATCGTATACTTCTTCCCAGCTGTAGTGGTCGGCATCTACCATTTTTCACACCTGTTGAGTATCTCTAGTGGAAATGGAGGTCAATAACCTGATAGCAGGGGGTGCGTGAAAGTAGTCTGGCTCTTCAGATAGGCATCGCGAGTGCGTGCCTGACGTGCACAGCCTCCCCGCGTTCCGCCAGGTCCATCTCGACAGGGGTCATCCTTGCAACGCCGACCGCTCGCGCCTCCCTATCGTGAACCACAACGACGTCGTCGCCGATTCGGATCTCCTTGCATGCCTTCTTCACACCCACGACGAAGAGATTACCCTTCGGCATGAAGTCCTCGATCTCGACGCAGTACGAATCCCTCTTGGCGAGGACTGCTGCGCCATCCAAGGTCAGGGAGACCATCCCTCTCTCCCCCGTCAGCATTCCGAGCTGAGTGCGGTCCGTGGTTATCTTCAGGTTCGGCCACCTCCCATAGACCGTTGCATTCTCGCAAAGGTCTGCACCTGCATCCCCGAACTGGAACCGGCAGAGAGAACGCATGTCGTCGACATCCCTCGCTCCCCGCTTCGGACCTTTCGCCTCGGGAGCATGAGCCTTGATGGCGTCCGTCAATCTCAGCAAGCTCTCCCTCGACCCGGGGCTTCCCTGCGAGGTGTCCATGAAATCCTTCAGGACCGAGTTGACAGGCTCTCGCTCGTCCCCCAGGTGCGATATGACGAGGTCGTACTTCTGGCTCTCGACCAGCCAGCTCACCATCTCCTCGACCATCTTCTTCTCATCGCGGTCCCAGTGACCCGTGACGGGGATGTCGTAGTCCTTGGCTGGGTAGAACAACTCGAGCTCGCGGGGGACGAGTCCGAGGGGAGAGGTCACTATGACCTCGTGCACAAGGTTCGCCTTCCCGCTGTCCCAGACGGCCTGCCTAAATCTCATATGCGACTGCGAGAGCGAGTACGGCTTCTTCGCGGAGCACGGGATCAGCAGTAGGACGCGGGCTCCCTCTGGCCGCTTGTACCTCTGCTCCAAGCGCTTCCGCCACCGGAGTACGTCTGGCCTCGTGAGCGACTCCTTCGAGCCCGCATGGAACCTCGTCCCCTTGATGGGCGCATGCATCTCGAGCAGATCGTGGTGGTGAAGGTCGAGCAAGCGCAGGTTCTGGACCATCCACGGCTCAGACCTGATCCGTGATTCGACCAGCTCCCTGAGCATGCCCTCAGAGATCGAGTGCTTGACGAGTCTCAGCTCGTTGATCGCTGTGAAGTAGTTGTGCTGGAGCAGCTCGTCCTTGCCCCTTCTCCCGGCCGAGCATGCAGGGCAGGAGCACGGCAGCTCCTCCACTTTGTCATAGACTAGCTGTCCGGTGGTGGTCAAGTACCAGCCGTTCTCCGCTGACATGATCAACGGGATGGAGTCGAAGACGTCGAACCCACAATATGCCAGGAAGGCGAGCCTTTGTGGCGTCCCCATGACCGAGCAGAACGTGGGTCGGACGAGGTCCGGTCCGTCCTTCAAGCCCGCGAGGGCGGCGATGAATTTCTCGGAATCGAGCAGCAATCCAGCGGGGTCTCGGGGCAGGGCGAAGTCATCGCTAGGTTGTTCCTCTGCATATGGTGATCCGCGGAAGCCAGGATGAAGAAGGGCGTGATTCTCGGACCGCCTTGGTTCTGCTGAGAACGATGATGAGGCAATGACGACGTCGCCCTTGCCCCCCGTCCATTCCCGTTTCAGCCTGAGCGCCCCTGGGGGTGCGGGATATCTCTCGGTGTCGACGAAGGCTATGGCAGGAGTCCTGACACTGATGTCATCGATCTCGAGCGAGCCTATCCTCGCCAGGCCGTCCCGTTCCAATATCCCGAATTTCACGCCATGGGATTGCCCGGATACTAATAAAAGGAATTGACTGACGGACCCGATCTCAGAAGGTGGTCACGACATCGTGTTCGGCAATCAGCTCCCTCGCCTTCGCCGCGGGTATGATCTTGAGCCCCTCGAATAGCATGCCTTCCTGAATACCTCTGGCGGCGAGGTCCTCACTTACGACATAGACTGGCACGTCGAATTCGTATAGGTCCTTAGTTGCGTCGATGTTCGACGGCATCTTCAGGACTTCCGCCTTCTGCGTCCCGACGGCGTTGTATACGCCCTCCTCGACGAACAGCACAGAGGTCTTCATGCCGTTGACCCCCATCGCAAGCGCTAGCCTCAATCCAGCAAAAGCCTCCTCGAGCCCGTACGGCGGTTTTGTGACTAGAACTAGAATCGATGATGCCATTCCCTCACCTCCCGATGGTGACGAGCCTATCCGACTCTGACACGAACTTGAACAGGTCGTTCGTCAGGCTGCCGACCTTGGCGCCTTCTATCTCCTC
>CALMQK010000151.1 GCA_937872085.1 uncultured euryarchaeote | reverse complement strand
CCCATGCGCCCCTAGCATACCTTCGAGATTGGGGTCAATTCGCGTTTCTTGCAGTTCGAGCAATCCCTGTCCAGCACGTAGTGGCATCTGACGGTGATCATGTCGTCGCCCGATATGTAGGACATCTTTCCATGATAGTCGCAGCCGTCGCAGGTGTTTCCACCGCGTAGGAATTGTCGGACCGGCTCACCGTTCTTGGGGCAGATGTCGTCGTTGGCTTGCTTGAGCCAGCGATATGTTCCAGCCTTGTACTTGGGCATCCAGCCCTTGAATGGATACGGCAACCCCTTCTGTGGCTTGCCCAATAGGCACGCCCTACACGACTTGCATATCACGTAATGTAGCCGATCAACGGTGAGCTCCCACTCCTCACTGATCATGCAGTTGCTGCAATCTCTGAGTCCCTCTGGAATGTCAGCGCTCATGACACCTTCTTCTCCTTCGCACGCCATGAGGGCGCGTATTCGATCCACACATCGTAGTAATCGTAGAATCCATTCGCCCTCTCGCTCCTAGCGCCGCATTCAGCGCAGATGGTCGTTTCCCAATCTTCCTCTAGGACGGCATAAGGTGTTTCTCGAATGATCTTCTTGAACCGTTCGAGCTCAAGCCATGTGTGTTCGTGGCCAACGGGCTTCTTCTTGAACCAGCTCATGTGTTCAGCCATCCTTCGCGGTCAGATTGAGCGTCGCCTGTCCTTCAGTGACCGTGACAACGCGGTTGTCCCAGCCGCAATAGAAACACCGCTGTGCGTCAACCGCATAGGCTGGTTTGAAGTTCTTGTCCCTGCCCACATCAACCAATGTTTCCTCGCTAGCGCCGCAGCTTGGGCACCGATGTTCGTTTTCCATTGCTGAATCCTCCACTACACTTGCTACACTTTCCCCTTAATCTTGAACGGTTTGAATAGAGCGGCTTTCCGCAGTCACACCGCTTGAGTATTCGAATCCTCATCGGGCTTTTGTCGGTCGGCCAATATCGGTATGGTTCAGGCATCTTAATCCTCCGGCCCCGGCCCACCATACCCGTGATCGTTCATGCAACCATACCGCCCGCAGATCGGGCAGCACTGTGGCAAGTTTCCCAGATCGACGACTTGATCAATGTCGTGGATCGCGTCGTTGATCTCCTCGCCATGGCACTTCTTCCCGTTGACCAATCCATGATTTTCCCAGTATCCGTTGCAGTACGCACACGGTCCCTGGAGTGTTACCAGTACCTTGATCGCTCTTCTGATTGGATCGCTCACGTCTCTCCCTCCGCGCTTCGGGGCTGGTAATGAAGATAAGCAGTAGGGTTCACTTCCAGATGGATGCAACCAACACACTCTTTGTCGCCGCACTCAAATCGACAAGAATGGCACGACTCCTCATCGTTCATTTTGGCATCCCTCCCTCGCCGTGCATCTGTTCGTAGGTCTGTTCTCGCGCGTGCTCCTTGAGGTTGTTGATATGGTATCGCACTGTACCTGGCCAATCGCGCACGTGTTCCCCTTCTGATCCGTCCTTCAGAATCTTCATTGCGTCGATCAGGTCATCCGCATTCAGGTAGACCGACTCATCCGCGTAGACGATGGCTCTCGCTTCAATAGCCCAGCCCACCTTGACCGATAGACCGTGTTTACTTCGCCCGCCAAATGCCGATGCCACCTTAGTTCGCATCATGGGATCTCCTCCGTTCTGGCTTTTCCACATTATCGAGCGTGATTCTCCCAGTCGTTCGATCCTCTATGTCGAGGATCCGTACCGAGAACGAATATTCCAGATCAGCGTCCCAGCCGTCTTTACTGACCGAAGCTGAGAACGCCTCTTCGGCCTTCTGCAACGCTTTGAAGAGGTCTTTATGGAGATCGTTGGTCATATCACTCCATCCTGAACATTCAATCCCAAAATCCGACCCCCACAAGTTTTCCCCCGCATTCCGGGCAGACATGGGTGTCGGCCAATGTTTCACCTTTTTGACCTGATAGCCCAGTTCCAGCGTAATATTTCTTTTCGCACTTCTCGCATTGAAGAATTAGCCCCATTACGTTCGCCTCTTAGTGCTGCCGCCCATCTCCCAGGTTTCGTTGA
>CALMQK010000150.1 GCA_937872085.1 uncultured euryarchaeote | reverse complement strand
TACACCCAGATAAGAAGTTCGCCTCATCTTCCTAGCTCGAGAGGACTAGAGCACGTGGAACACGCGCTTGCACCTTATGGTCCGGTCGAGTCCTTTCCGCCCCAGCAGCCTCATGGTCAGATCGACCGCGCGGTCGTGCCGGAAGACCATGTCGCTCATCCACTTCGTCCGCAGGGCGGTCTTGAGTGGCTTGAACATCGCGTTCCTCCACAGCTGTTCGTACCGGTCGAGCGAGCTTCCGCTTGCCAAGTGCTCCCTGATGGTCTGACCAGCGAACCTTCCCGCTATCATCGCGGTAGGGATGCCTCCGCCGTTCGTTGCCATCACCATGCCGGCAGCATCCCCAACAAGGAGCACATTGCCAGAGACTGTGTGAGGCACAGGACCGGATGTGGGCACAAGTCCCATGGTCATATCGTGGTACTCGATCTCAAGATTGTCCACGAATCGTTGAAAGAGCTCGGAAGGGCGCTGTTTGAGGGCCCTGTTGTTGAATCCTATGCCTACGTTAGCCCCCTTGCGTTTCGGGATGATCCAAGCATACCCGCCTGGAGCCACGCTGCCGAAATACATCTTCACAACGGACTCGAAGCTCCCGTCCGCCTGACACGTGACGGCGGGATAGCTCTCGGACACCCCCCGCATCCCGGCCTCCCTGGCCGTCCTGGAACGGGGCCCGTCCGCACCGACTATCACTTTCGCCTTGATTTCCCCCATGGTGGTCTTCGCGACCCCATCCTTGATTGAGAGCAGCGAGGTCTGAGTCTCCAATCTGGCGCCCCTTTCGACCGCCAGCTTCACGAGCGACTTGTCGAAGGACCTGCGGTCCAGGGTCAATCCCTCGAACGGGCATCTGTAGACCTTGCCGCTCGGTGATATCATGTCGATGGCAGTGACATCCCCCGCGACGACCGAGCCATCCACTGTGAAGAGCTCTTCCAGGTCCATGCTCCGAGGGAAGATGTCGTGCATCTCCTTAGCGACCGGGAGGAACTCGCCACATTGGACGGGGTACCCGATCTCGGCACGCCTGTCGATCATGAGAACATCGGTATCTCTTCCGGCGCAGAACCTGGCGGTGGTGCTTCCTGCGGGACCCGCTCCGACTATCAGGACGTCGACTTCCAAGGTTTCTTCCCCCTGGTCATCGTGGCGCCCTTCATCTCGAGATACTCGGTCGTCACTTCCTCGAACCCGCTCTCCGCCAGCAGCTCCTGGTAGACCTTGGTCGACCCGAAGCCCTGGTAGGTCTCGATGAAGGTGCGGTACGGGTCCCTGGCCCATCGCTCCCTGGCTATCGATGGAGCGGCCACTCTGGCGAGGGGCGGGACCATGTGCCTGACGTGCAGCTCAAGGAGCTTCGCGAGCGGTCCCTCCGGAGGCTTCGACACGTCGACGATTATGACCTCCCCTCCGGACTTGAGGACCCTGTGCATCTCCCCCGCGGATCCTACTCTGTCGTAGAAGTTCCTGAACGAGAACACACAGAAGATCTTGTCCACGGATGACTCTGCCAGAGGTATCTTCTCGCCGACCCCCCTGAGCAATGTCACCCTCTCCGGGTCCAGGACCTTCCTCGAGGCGAGCGCGAGCTCGTCCGATGGCTCGATGCAGAATATCTTGTTCGAGATGAGATGACGCGTGAAATTGCCCGGTCCGGAACCCAGCTCTAGGACGACATCGTCGGGCTTGGCCAACTTGGCGGCCGTCTTCCTCCACTTGTCGACCAGGCCGAAAGTTATCAGCTGGTTGACTCGCTCGTAAAATGGTCCGACCTCCACCATGGCATCCATCACTTCGTGCCATTCCCTCTCGTCCATGCCCTCGAAGTCCATCTTAGATGCTCCTACGAATCTCTCTCCAACACTCTAACGACTATGTCCTTAAGCGATTTGCTATGACTGTTATCGGGCAGACATCCCAGATGCTGCAGTGCTTCCAGCCCGTAGAGCTCCGCCATTGCCTTCGCCTTGTCGATGGCAGGCGTCCTGCGCACGAGCTCCGTGCATTCCTTGATCGCCTTGGGGCTCGGCTCGTCCTGCGCGATGAGCTTGAGTATGGCGGCCTTGGCGGCCTTGGACTCCTTGATGGCGAGCAGAGACGGCAGGGTCAGGTGGCCCTCTTTGAGGTCAGTCCCTGCGGCCTTCCCGGTCCTCTTCGAGTCGCCAGTGAAGTCGAGTATGTCATCGATTATCTGGAACGCGATCCCGAGGTCCAGCCCGTAGCTCCCCAGGGCCTCTATCTCGTCCGGGCTGCTCTCGGCGAGATACGCGCCGACCATCGCCCCTGCCCTTATCGGCTGCGCGGTCTTCCTGTCGATGATCTTGATGTACGTGTCCACGGAGAGGTTGCTCTTGTGCCTGAACTTGTTCTCCAGGATCTCTCCCTCCGCCAGGCGGACACAGGCATCCGCAGTGGTCTCGACCACCACCTTGTCGAAGGTGCCCCCCAGTCGGAAAGCACGCGTGAATAGGAAATCGCCGGTCACGATGGCATCGTGCAGCCCGTACTTCTTGTAGACCGTCTCGCGCCCTCGCCTGGTCGTGCCACCATCGTTGATGTCGTCATGGATGAGCGTCGCGGAGTGTATCAGCTCGAAACCAGCAGCGATATCGACGATCCTCTCCATATCCCTGCCACCGAGGGCCATGTAGGACAGGATCGTGACTGCCGGCCTGAGCCGCTTTCCCCCGGCATCGATGACGTGGAGCGAGGCATCGGTCAATGTCCGCTCCTTGGACTTGACCATCTCGTGGAGCTTCTTGTCAACCATCCGGAGCTCTCTCTGGATGCCGAAATCCCACGGGGCAGTGCTCATTAGGATGCGCATATTACCCAATCCATACTTAATTGTGATGCCCGAACGCCTCATCCAAAACCGCTATCTGGCTAAGGATTCTCGAAGGTTCAGGGAAGCCCGGGTGGAAGACCCGGGAAGGCTCCTGCAGCGGCGTTCTCGCAGATGTCTATCACGGCCTGCGGGTAGAGACCTATCGCGACCACCATTATCAGGGCGAGGGCGATGGAGATCCCGATCATGGGCGGCACCCTGATCCTATCCGTGGGTCCAGGGTCCATGTACATGTACTTGATCACGCGCGCGTAGTAGTAGAGTGAGAGCGCGCTGTTCAGGACTCCTGCGATCGCGAGCCAAACTAGCCAAGTCGGACCATCCGCGGAAGCGTAGACGGCGGAGGAGAACAGGACGAACTTGCTGGAGAAGCCCGCGAGGGGCGGTATTCCAGCGAGAGAGAGCAGGAAGATGGCCATGGAGAACGACAGGAAGGGCGACCTCCTGCTCAGTCCCTTGAAATCCTCCAGCTTCTCGCCCACGGCCACTGCCCCCATCGCGGCTACGACCATGAAGGCCCCTGATTTCATGAATGCATGAGTGAGTATGTGGAACAAGCCGCCTTCCAGTGCATACTGCGTTCCTACCGGGAGCGCGATGAGGATGTAACCGGCTTGAGCGATGGAAGAGTAAGCAAGCATCCTCTTGATGTTCGTCTGGGAGATCGCGATCAGGTTCCCGACCGTCATCGAGATTATCGCGAGGGCCGCAATCGCCACCTGCCA
>CALMQK010000149.1 GCA_937872085.1 uncultured euryarchaeote | reverse complement strand
ACAAACTGGTCGCGAAGAAGTTTCCTAGCCGCTGGTGGGGGGCGGATTGAAGGATGTCTTTCTGGGACGCTAAGCGAGTCCTCGTCACTGGCGGGGCGGGCTTCCTCGGAAGGTTCGTGATAGACGAGTTGCTTAGGCATGGCGCTCACAAGGAAAGCATCGTTGTCCCGATGATAGAGGACACCGACCTGCGCAAATGGGAGAGCTGCACGAGGGTCGTGAAGGACATCGACATCGTGATCCATCTGGCTGTGACAGGAGGCGGGATCGGGTTCAACAGAGAGAACCCTGGGACTACATTCTACGACAACGCGGCCATGGGCATACAGCTGATGGAGGCCGCAAGACAGGCGGATGTGGACAAGTTCGTCATGGCGGGCACGATATGTTCATACCCCAAGTTCGCCACGATCCCATTCAAGGAGGAGGACCTCTGGAACGGCTACCCGGAAGAGACGAACGCCCCGTACGGTCTGTCCAAGAAGATGCTTCTTGTGCAGTCGCAGGCCTACAGGCAGCAGTACGGGTTCGATGGGATACACCTGCTCTTTGTCAACATGTACGGCCCCGGGGACAACTTCAACCCGAAGAGCTCGCATGTGATCCCCGCGCTGATACGCAAGTTCGCAGACGCGAAGGACAAGAAGGAGAATAAGGCCATCTTGTGGGGCACGGGGAAAGCCTCGAGAGAGTTCCTCTACGTCGCGGATGCCGCCAGGGGCCTCAGGCTCGCTGCGGAGAAGTATGACGGACCAGCGCCTGTGAACATCGGAGCGGGCTTCGAGATCACCATCCGCGATCTCGCGAACCTGATTGCCAAGTTGATGGATTACAAGGGTGAGATAGCGTGGGACACGAGCATGCCTGACGGACAGCCCAGGAGGATGCTCGATGTGTCCAAAGCCGAGCAGCTTTTCGGGTTCAAGGCGGAGACGACCTTCGAGGAAGGTCTGAGAAAGACCATAGACTGGTTCATTCAGAACAGGAAGAAGCTCAATTAACGGTCTCTCGGAGGCTTTTATCGAACGCTTCCTTCACGAAGTGGAGGTCGTCCTCGTTCAGGTACTGGTGGCAGCCGATGTAGAATCCGTGGGCGCCCAGGTACTCCGCGTTCGGCAGCTTTCCTTTATACTTCTTCCTGAGGTGCGCGTAAGCCGGTTGGTGGATCGGTATGCACCCAAACAGCGGGCGGGTCTCCACGCCGTTCGATTCGAGGCTCAGCTGGAGCTGCTCTCGGTTGAGCTTCTTCGGGTCCCTGATCACGAGTGGGTAGCCAAGGTAGCTCACGTTGTCGCTGTAGACCGGGAGCCTGAGCACGTTCGCATGGGCGCTGAGTAGGTCGTTGAGCGTCTTGACGTTCTTCCTGCGCTTGCCCGCAATCTCATCGGCTTTGGCTATCTGCGCTGCGGCGATGGCTGTCGGGAACTCCATGGTCTTGAAGTTGTAACCTATCATGTCGTGCATGAACCTGGGGTCCCAGTCGCCCTTCCCCTTCCTGAACTTCGGGCACTTCCCCTGGGGACGGGTGCATATCAGGCAGTCGCACAGGCGGCCGTTCGCCTTGATCTTGCGGACCAGGCGTGCTATCTCGCGGTCGTTCGTAAGGAAGGCTCCCAGCTCCCCGGCCTGAATGTTGTGGGCGATGTAGAACGAGAATGCTGACGCATCCGCCAAGCTCCCGGCGCGCCTTCCCTTGTAGGTCGAGCCATGAGCCTGAGAGGAATCCTCAAACAGTATCAGATCGTGGTCGGATGCGATCTTAATCAGCTCATCCATTTCGCACACGTATCCCATCAAATGGACGGGCAGT
>CALMQK010000148.1 GCA_937872085.1 uncultured euryarchaeote | reverse complement strand
GCGACGATGGCATCCATGATTGTGAGTCTCGGCCTCACGCACTCTGCGAGATCGACCAGCATCGCCGAGAAGGTCTCAGGTGTCTGCATCCGCAGGTGATAGCCAGCCTTCCTTATGCCTGGGATGAGGCCGAAGAGGTTCTTGACCGCTCCCGTCAGGCCCGTGAAGGCGTGGGTCTTCATCTTTGCCAGCGAGATGACCCCGTCGACTCTCTTCAGAACGGTCGTGAACTCGAACGATTTCGCAACGACCCCTTCAGGGAAGGGGACCTTCTCTGCCTTGATGAAGGGCACGATCTCCACGTGCTCTTCCTCGCACACTCTCGCGGTCCCGGTTCTCTCCGTGAGATTCCTCAGTATCCTCTCGGTGGACCTGCCGCCGGGGGAATCCCCCACAACTGGGACTCCTCCGGCGTCCCTGACGATGTGGATTGCCGCGCGGAGTACCTCGGGATGAGTCGTTACGGCCTCGTCTGGGTCCTTTGGCGAGAGCAGGTTGGGCTTCAGGAGGATCGTCTCTCCGGGCGCGACGAAACGTCTCGCCCCGCCCAGCGCGTCGATGCCCTTCCTCATAGCGCGCTCGACAGAAGCGCTATCATAGCTGGCGCATCGGACCGCCGAAACCTTCCTCGATCGTTCGGCTCCTGCGTTCATCTTCATTTCCCGTCCGGTGGGCAGAATCAGGCCATCTACTAAATGCTATGGCCGTTCGATTTGGCTGTTGGCAGGGTCACGCAGAATCTCGCTCCCAGCTCACTCTTTCCCGGAACGCGGTCCTCTACCCATATCCTTCCTCCGAACTTGTCCGCAAGGGCCTTGCAGATGGAGAGCCCCAAGCCCGTCCCGGATATCTTTGCCTCCGGCCTGAGCCGCACGTACTTCCGGAACAGCATCTCCTTCTTGTCATCTGACACCCCGATCCCGTGGTCTGCCACGGTCACCTTCCAGAAAGGCTTGCCGTCCTCAATGATCTTCTCGCATTCAACGTCGATCTCGACCTCCGGATGGGGGTCATACTTGACCGCGTTCGTGAGGATGTTGACGAAGAGCTCATCCACCAGCTTGTTCGCGAATATCCGAGCGGTCGGAGGAGCCCTCAGGTTAACGCTTACCTTCTTGGACGGGAAGGAGTTCTCAATCCCTGAGATGACCCTGTTGAGCACGCTGACCAGGTCCACATCGACGAAGTCCTTCGAGGTCACGAAGCCGATCTTCGTGAGTTTCTTCACGCTTTCTATGAGGCCTGCTGTCTGCTTTATCAGATCCAAAGACTTCTCAAGGTGCGCCTTGCTCTCTGGACTGATGTCAGGGTTGCCGATTATCATCTGTATGTAGTTCAGGGTTGCGAAATTGAAGTTGTTGATGTCGTGGAACATGAGGTCGTTCAACATCTCGATCTCCTTCTTCGCTTCCTGGAGCTTCGAGACCAGATGTGCGTTCGCTAGGGCCACAGATGCCTGCTGAGCGAAGAGCTTGCCAGCCTCAAGGTCGCTCACCGTGAACACCTCTCCCTTCGTCCTGTAGAGTTCCAGCACCCCTATCACTCCCTCGGGTCCGGATAATGGAAGGGCCAGCATGGAATCGTGCTCGGCGGGAATACCAGGAACATCGGATACTCTTGGATCAGCATCGATGTCGTCGGTGAACTCGGCGTTTCCTGACTTCGCAACGGAGCCTACCACCCCCTCGTCCAGCGTGCCAGGGGAGGCCATGATCTCGTTCGCGTACTTGCTGATGGCATACACGGGGTTGATCATCCTCGTGGACCAATCCACCAGGTAGAAGGAGAGGTCCCTGTAGCTCACGACCTCCTTGATGTTCTCAGAGATGATCGCGTAGATCTGCTCCGTGTTTATCGCCTTCTGGATCTCCACCCCGCTCCTCGCCAACACCTCATGGAGTCTTATCTTCGCCTGGAGGTTTCCGAGCAGCGACATGTTGTCGATCAAGCCAGCGACCTGGTCCGCCACCATCTGCAGGATGTCCACGGTGTCCAGATTGTACTCGTTCGGTTTCGAGTGACCCACGTTCAACGAGCCCAGGATGTGCCCTCGGCTGATGAGGGGGACGCAGAGCATCGATTGGACCTTGCTCATGTCCATCACCGATACCTCGGTGAACGGCTTCTGGGCCGCGTCCTTGCCGATCAGGATCACGCTACTGCCCATCTTCAGGGCCTGCACGATGCTCCCATCGAACAAGACCTTGCCCAAGGACTTGGCTGAGTTCCGGTTCTCAGGGTCGGGGGCGCTGACCTCGACATGCCTCCCCTTCTCCTCGGTGAGCCCGACCGTCAGAGTGGTGAAGTCGACCAGCTTCCGAAGCTCCGTCGCGGCGCTCACCAGGGCATGCGTCCTGAAGTCGCTCTCGGCCGCCGTGAGCTTCGCTATCTTGTTCATTATGTCTATCCGATACGCCTTCTCCTTGAGGCCGTTCTCCACACCCTTCCGTGTGGTTATGTCCCTGAAGACGATCCCCAGGCCGATGAGCGCTCCGTTCGGATCCCT
>CALMQK010000147.1 GCA_937872085.1 uncultured euryarchaeote | reverse complement strand
ACCAGATCACCCCGCTTCATCTTCTGAAGCTGTAGCTCTTCCAGCAAGAACTCGGCGTTCTTCTTCACCATCGCCACCAGTTTTGCCTTGTCCCCTGCCTTCGGCACATTTACGGTCACCGCCCCGCCTCTCCGGCCGACAAGCCAGGATTGGATGAGCTCGAAAGAGTTGACGTTTCCAGAAAGCGAGATCTCGTCCGGGATATCCTCGTTCTCGAGATAGTACCGCTCGAGGAGGCTCTCGAGGACTTCGGCTTCCTCTTTGCCCTCGACATTACCAAGGTAATAGTGGTGACTCCCGAGGACCTTTCCGTCGCGAACCTTGAAGATCACCCCGCATGCATCATCCTCTTTCGCCGCCACGGCGATAATGTCACGATCGACCTCCTTCATCTCGACAACTTTCTGCTTCTGGTTATACACAGAAAGCGCTCTCAGTCCATCACGAGCCTTCGCCGCCTCTTCGAATTTGAGCTCTGCAGACAATTGATCCATTTCAACCCGCAGTGACGCGACGACATCATCCGTCTTGCCCCTGAGCACCTTCGCCACTTTGTCGATCATCGCGTTGTATTGCTCCAAGGAGACAAATCCTTCGCAAGGACCCTCACATTTCCTGATATGATAGTCGAGGCATATCTTGAACCTCCCTTTGGCAATCGAATCAGCCGTCAGATCATAATTGCAGCTCCGGATCATGAAGATGTCGCGCACGGCCTTGAGGGCAAACCGCATCGTTTTGACATCGGTGTACGGTCCGAAGTAGCGTGATCCATCCCTGATGATCCTGCGTGTGACGAACACCCGCGGAAATGGTTCGTGGGTGATCACGATATAAGGGAAGCTCTTGTCGTCCTTGAGCAGGACATTGTACCTCGGCTTGAGCTTCTTGATGAGATTGGCCTCAAGGATTAGGGCTTCCACCTCGGAGTCGGTGACAATAAGCTCAACATCGGCGATTCTTGAAACCAGGGCATCAACTTTTAGGTCGGAGGAGCGGGACTTGTGTCC
>CALMQK010000146.1 GCA_937872085.1 uncultured euryarchaeote | reverse complement strand
CCACTCCCTGTGAGTCCACTGACCGCCATTGTCAACGACCAAGATGCGCATGATATAGGCAATAGTGGAGAGGTATAAATCTCCTGCTGAGTCCGCGTCGCAGAACAAGCGTTCTTGACCGATGGGCCCAGAGACTGTTTATAAAGCCATGAGGAAAGTGCTCATTCCCACTCGATGGTCGCGGGCGGCTTGTTCGTGATATCGTAAACGACCCTGTTGACCTTGGACTTCATCTCGTTGGTGATCCGGCACGATATCGTCTCCAGTACATCATGCGGCATCTTCGAGTAGACCGCGGTCATGGCATCGACCGAATCCACTGCCCTCACGGCTATCGTGAATCCGTAGGCGCGTATGTCCCCCTGAACACCGACGCTCTTCACAGGTAGCAGCACCGCGAAGTACTGCCAGGGGAGTTTCATCTTGCCTTTGGAAGCGGCTATCTCGATCTCCTCCTCCACGATCGCACACGCTTCTCGGACAATTGCGACCGACTCGCGCGTCGGCTCCCCCATGACGCGTATCGCGAGGGCGGGCCCAGGGAAGGGCTGCTTCTCGGCGACCTCGATCTTGAGCGCTCGGCCGACCTTGCGCACCTCGTCCTTGTACAAATCCCTTAGAGGCTCGACGAGCTTCAGGCTCATGTCCTTAGGCAGCCCTCCGACGTTGTGATGTGACTTGATCGTGTCCCGGAGGCCGCCGCCGCTCTCGATCCAGTCGGGTGCAATCGTCCCTTGTACGAGGAACTCGGCGCCGAACTTCTTCGCTTCGCGCTCGAATATCCGGATGAACTTCTCACCAATGATCTTCCTCTTCTGCTCTGGCTCGGTCACGCCCTTCAGGGCGTCGAAGTACTCGTCGCTGGCGTCGACCACCCTGTGATTCACACCGAGGCGTTTGAGCATCTTGTCGACGCTCTCAGTCTCCCCCTTCCGCATGAACCCGGTGTCGACATAGATCGCGAGGAGCCGCTCGCCGATCGCCTTCCCGACCAACGCGGCGCAGACCGTGCTGTCGACGCCCCCAGAGGCGGCGATGATGGCCTTCCCCTTCACGTCCTGCCTGATCTTCTTGATCTGCTCGTCTATGAATCTCTCGGCGTTGAACATCTAGGTCTCAACATCCTTTGAATCCTGGGCGACCTGGTCCTTCAGCTTCTGCCTGTAGTTGGACAGAGCTTTCCTGATCCTGGTATCCTTGAGCGCGAGAATGGCTGCGGCCAGAAGAGCTGCGTTCTCTCCCCTGTCCAGCCCCAC
>CALMQK010000145.1 GCA_937872085.1 uncultured euryarchaeote | reverse complement strand
GCGGCCATGTGACCTATCGAGACCTTCTTCGATAACGCCACCTCGGTGAACCGGGGAGCGTAGTGGCCTCCACCGACACAGACCACGATCGGATATCGAGTATCCTTCATCTCGAGGATCGATTCTGCGATGGCCTTTGCGGCATCCTCCCGGGCCCACAGCTCCTCGTGGCTCCCGATCTCTATGTAGAATGCCGGGGAGCTGACGACTGGCCCGTGGTGAGTTGTCTCGAACGATACTTTGAACTCCATACCGCTGGCGTGCGTGGCTAAGCTCCTCAATGCTGAAGTCATCAGATGAGGCGAGGTCTTGCACAACACACCGGGCTTGCCGCCGAAATCCGCCGCCGAGTAGTTGCCTATCGGGTGCACTGACAGTGTGGGTATCCGAGATTCCGCCCTGTGCCTCGAAGCGAATACCACGACCTCGGCCGGCTTCCCGAGAGCTTGTGCGACCCTCTCATCGATGTAGTCCTCGTCGAGATGTATCCGGTCGACCTGGACCATGACGAAATCATCCCTCCTCAAAGCGGTGTGGTTCTCGAACACTCCTGTCTCCGACCATCCTGGCTTCTCCAGCAACCTCGCCCGGATGTTCATCGAGGCAGGATCCTCAGAGGATGTAACTATGAGTTTCACGGGCTCCCCTACCGTGCATGTCCAATTAACTCTTTTCACCAGCGATTCCCTCAGAAAAGGCTTATAGGTCGGCCTTGTTTCTTCAACCATCATGCCTCTTAAGACGACCACCATCGGAAGCCTGTACCGGTTCAGTGAGGATCTTCATGAGTCGATGGACAAAGCCATCGAGTTCCAGAAAGAACACGGCATCGACATCTTCTCTGACGGGGAGCAGCGCACGGATATGATATCCTACTTCGCGGAATCCTTCACCGGTCTGGCCGTCGAGAACGGGCAGCCGATGATCACCGGGAGGATCGCGATGAAGGGCCGTCCCGAGGACTTCTCCAAGGTCCAGGACCTCGACTACATCCTGTCAGAGCATCCGGACCTGAAGATCAAGGTGGCGATCACGGGCCCGACGACCTTGGGCATGACCTGTGGCAGCCGCAAGATCAGGGCACATTACAGGAGCATCGCGGACTTCAAGATATACGAGGATATCGCGGAGGCGCTCAAGCCGATCGCGAAGGCGCTCGTAGACCGAGGAGCGTTCCTCCAGCTGGACGAGCCGTTCCTTTCCCAGGGATACAGGGACCTGGCGCAGAGGGTGAAGCTGCTGGACGATGTCGCAGAGGGCCTCAACCGGGACAAGGTCAGTGTCCATGTGTGCGGCTTCGTCGGGGGGTTCGGCGTGGTAAGGCACCTCGTCGGCTTGGACAACGTCTCCGTCCTGAGCTTCGGATTCTCGGGCAGGACAGAGCGACCGAACATCGAGCACATTTCGAGAACCCACTTCGAGGACAACGGAAAGAAGGTGGGTGCCGGATGCATCGCCGTTACCCCTCTGAACGAGGCACAAGTGGACGATCCTACGACCGTCTATGGGCACCTGAGGGACGTGTCCGAGAAGGTCGGCAGAGAGAACATCGCATACGCTCACCCGGACTGTGGTATGAGGGCTACGAACAAATCCTTAGTTTCCCCAATACTGACGAACATGCGTGCCGGAGTAGACCTCTTCGGCTGAGCTTCTATCGAGGGCCGGAGACCTTTGAGTTCCACACTTGTGAGCGAGCTTCAAGCGAGGAGGAATGTCAATTACCTCGCGAGTCTGGATATGATCATCAGCCTCGGCTTCGGCTTGATCATGCCTCTGTTCCCGCTGTACCTGAAGTACCTCTCGAATGACGCCACGAACATCGGTCTCCAGGTCGGAATACTCTTCTCGATGTTCGTCCTCACGAGGGCGATCCTGGCGA
>CALMQK010000144.1 GCA_937872085.1 uncultured euryarchaeote | reverse complement strand
ACGGACTGATGGCCCTAATGGGGCTTGTCGGCATACTTGCTGTCGGGACGATGGCTGCAAGTGCTGGAATAACGGATATGCCTGGGCAATTCGGAGAGGCTCTCGGGGTCAGTGCAGATGCCGGCGGGATCCTCCTCGCAGCTTCCGTCATGGTCGCCGTCGGCCTGGTCATGGCTATGGCAAAGCAACCACTCGTCCCGACGATAATCATACTCGTGGCGGTCATGTGCGCTCTGACGGCTATCGGATGGATAGAGTATTGGCTCATCGTCCTTACGGCCATCGTATTCGCCGCTATGTTCGGGAAGCGTATGGCTGACGTATATACTGGCGGGGGGGATCAAGGTTAAATGTCTGAACAGATCAGCCCCTTGATAATCTTCTCCGTCGTGTTCCTCGCCATAACCATCGTCATCCTCGGAGCATTGTCCCAGGTCTTCAACGCCAATGTTCAAGCCCAGGATAACCCAGAGGCAGACCTGGACGTAATCGGGGGTGTAACATATCGGATGTGGTGGTCGAACCTTGCGGGAACCCAGACAGGAGTCAATATTTCCGGTCAGGTGACCGAATGGGCGGATTGGAAGAATAAAGGGTTAGCATCAGATGCCCTCCTCGCTCAGACCGCAACTAACACCTACGATATGCAACTCAATACCAGAGTACATTTTTCCTTCTATGACCAAAAGGCTGATGGAACCCCTAACACACGCCATAGGTTGGATGTATGGGTTGTCAGAAACAATACTGGTTACGAAACCACAGGAGCCCCGGATGATAGTGCTTTCCTTCGGGCTAACTGGTATAGGGATTTCGTGTTTTTCAGAGAATACGCCTGGACGGGAAACTGGTTCGACACTCGGAGTAATTGGTACGCGATCAAATCATTCGATGACATACTCGAACAGAAAGCCATCGGTGGGACGAACGCCACAAAAACGTCGTTCGTAGGGAAATATAACGTGTCGGCTTTCTTCGGCCCATCGCTCACTGGCGGTGGTAACACAAGCGGTAGATTGTACAATAATACTGCCAGTATCCAGGTAGGTACGGACCTATTCAATGTAGACATGGGGGGGAAGATTGGAATGTGGACTCTCATCGGCGATCTCTTGACCTTCAAGATGCAGGACGTACCTAAGCCGATGAACTACATCCTGGGGATTCCTCTCTGGATAGCCATATCACTCGCCTTCGTTGCCATCGTCAGTCGGTTCATCCCAACGATCTCGGGGTTGTAATATGCGCTCCCCCATCACAATCGGAGTGTTGGCGGTCCTAATGCTGTCGGTATTCGCTCTCTCCCCCGGCATGACTCGAGATGCAGAGGCGACCATCGACCACAGGGTAACGCGCTTCCCTAGCTCATTCAACGAGTCGTTCAGTGTAAACGATGGGGCAAACATCGTTTCGGACGGGTCTGTATCGCTCATGGACTGGTATTACCACACTCCGACCAACCCCTCCGACGTGGTATCTCCCGGGGTGACTCCTCACTATGGCGGCCTATACGCTCGACACTGGGACCTAACGACAAACGACTTCACCAATCCGATAGTGATCATCAATACCTATCAAGGGGTCAATGTGTCTTACAGTCACGCACTCAAGGAGCTCCCCCTCAGTAATGCCACAATAACGAAGGTGCGGTTAGTGATATACTTTGAAGGGGCCGTTCCTTCCGTGTCAAACCTCAAGTCAAGTTTTTCGACGGACGGGACTAACTGGGTGACCAACCTGCCCGTTTATCATGATGGCGAGATCGAAGCCTACGTCTCCGACGTTACCTCTCTCAGAGCATGGACTCCTGCTATGTTGACGTCGCATGATATGTCCGTTTCAATGAGGATATACTGCCCGGCAGTTCCAGGGACATACAAGATCGACTATCTCGGGTATTGCGCGGATTGGACTCTTCCTACAGGAGGGGACCCGGACGAACCTTGGTGGTGGCCTGGTGGAGGGGATGGGACGGTGAATAACACGACCGCCCCGGATGTGACCCCGCCCTTCGGGGATATTCCGGTCCTGAGTCTGATGGGTATGATCGGTTTCGGCGGAATGATAGCGATACCTGCAGGGTCTATATGGATGGCCCAGAGAAGCGACCAGCCCAGAATGATACTCGGTCTCCAGGCGATGATAGCATTCGTCGTCTGTCTCGGCCTCTTCCTGGCAGCCATCTAGTAACGAGAAAAGAAATGGACGGGGCTTCCAGACGGTCCCGGGTCTCCTTAGGTTTCTTGTTCCTACTCAGGACCGTCTTAGGAGAGATGGAAGC
>CALMQK010000143.1 GCA_937872085.1 uncultured euryarchaeote | reverse complement strand
TTGACGATGTAGTTGACCGGGATCATGAGGACACCAAGGGTCAGGAAGAAAGGAACCAAGTATAGGAGTGAGGTGGTTTCCGAGGAAACGCCGTACAGGTCGATGTCAGTTATGTAGATGTCGAGATTCATCCCGGCTGTGATGCTGAATGTGGTAGTGTCGGAACCCAGTGACCTAGGGGCAATCCCGTCGATGCTCGTATTGAAATAGAGCGCAGTGTCCGTGATGTAGATGTGATGTCCGTAGCCGAGTGCCGTCCCGATTGAGAATGTCCAGGGGTAAGGTGCGAGGTCGGTTATCGTTGCTCCGAGAAGCAGGGAAGCGATGGAATAGTTGGTGTTTGTGGCATAAGTCCCGATCGTTGCCCCATTGGCATCCGTCAGAGTCCCGGTCAAAGCAGCGTTGGAATCGACCCTGAAGGGATGGGTGATGGTTATCGCGTTGCCGTCTGTCGTGGAATCGCACTTGGCGGGATGATAGGCGAAGTTGATACCGTCACTCACTGGAAACAACAGATTTCTTTGAAGCGTCCCCGGCATCCAATTTGTGTCGACATAGATACCGTACTCCCCACCAGCCAGCACATTATCGTAGAATCTAAAGGTTCCTTGGCCGATCGAGTTTAACGGCTGTACGAATATTCCGATGTTCCCTTGGGTCATCCCACTGTAAATCAGGTTCCTCTTGATGAATACCTCGTTCATCCCTTGGAAGGACATCCATATCCCTCGCCAAGACCCACCGTCGAATTCGGCGTCATAGAAGGTCGAATCGTAGAAGTATGAGTATGCTACTGGCCTAAGGAGCCCTGCGTAGCATGAGATCGTGGAGTTTACTATCGAGAGTATTCTGACTGAGCTTCCGGTCACAAAGTTCGTTTCGATGAAGTATGGAAAGTTCCTGAGCGTTGGTTCCCAGGAGCTGTTCTTGATGTACAATTTGGCGTTTGCTGAGTTGTTGATCGTGAAGCCGTTGGCTGGCGGCGTGTTGTTGTGCCTCGATTTCACATAGGGCGCTTGAGGGCCAAAGTGGACGATGGAATTATTCACCCAGAGTGAGGAAAAGAGCGTTGCCGTGTCATTGATATAGACGTTGCGGTTGTTCCATGAGGTTGCGGAATTGATGTTTACTGGATTCGGATAAGCCAGGTTGGTTAGGGGCATGGAGAGGACGCGGTATTTCGTTCCCGGTTCCGCGACGAATTCCTTTCCACCTGCGACCGCGACCGTAGAATAGATCTCCCCGGTCTTGAGGTTCCAGACTCGAATACTATTACCAGTCATCCCTGCAACCGTGATGTTTTGAAGGACGTTGGATGTGAATGTATAATTGTTCGCGGCGAAGGTGGCCTCGCCCTCTATTAGATGAAGCGTCAGAAGCGTCGAACCTTCGTAGCTCGTCACTACCCCGGTCGCAACGTTGTATGTAGTCGAGTAGTCCTTGATGAATTGGTCGTTTAGGAAGTCTCGGACGATTGCAGATGTCTTGACGTTGTGCTGGATCCAGAAGTTCTCAAGGATGCTGAGATGAGTTACCAACCCTTCGCGTATCAAACGACAGGCGATAGCCATCTGTTCATAGGTGAGCCCATAGGGAAAGGAGTTGTTGTCAGGACCGGCATCGTAGAAATGGAGGTAAATCCCGAGCCATATCTCCTTGGTGGGGAGCATTTCATGGAAGTCCCTTATCGCATCCTCATATCCTGCCATATCTTGGAAGGGCGAGGCGTAGGTATCAGGCCAGAACCAGAAATGAATGATGTCGAAGTCGTTGATGATCGAGGCCCAGGTATTTGGAGTCTGGTCGAAATACGACATTTGATAGACAACTATGCCGAGCGTGAGAGTTCTCCCGAGGGCTATGTCGTTGTGGTGGGTCGCTGTGTATATTGCGCTCATATTGGCATGGCTCTCAAGTGAAGTCGGGAAATCGTCCATCCATGCGCCCATTATCTTAGGATTTGTCAGAGCTGCATCTGCTATATCGGTAGCTGCTGCGGCCCCATTTCCGGCCAAGCCGACGTAGATCTTGCACCCGGCAGGGAACAGAGCTTCGTTGGCGAGGTCGACAAAACTATAATCCGCGACTGTGGACACCTGAATCGTCTGTGTTCCAAAGTAATCCATCCCCACAGACGGAGCTACGTTGGCCCCCCCGAATGGAGCTGCGGGGTTAGAGCCGTTCTTTCTTACCCACAAACTAACATAATCACTGAGGGGATAGGTGGAGGTCTGCGCGTGAGCCGGGACTGGTGAATCCTTATGAGTTGGAACGAGGAAAGCAAGACCTGAAGCTACCATTATCCCTACAATCGCCAATGCCACGATCTTGCTGCTGTTCATGTTTCGCTAGTCTCCTTCATTCGCTTTTCCAGACCATCCGTTCTCTCTGAGCTCGTGCTTCTCGACGCCTTTGAAAGTA
>CALMQK010000142.1 GCA_937872085.1 uncultured euryarchaeote | reverse complement strand
GGAGAGGCCCATATCTTGAATCCCTGGGAGAGAGCATCGGTCTTGGTCATCGTCTGAAGGTGGGGTATCAGACCCATCGTCCATTGCTCGGTGCCGTTCGTATCCTGAGCGATGACCTGCACATTTCCGGTTCCTATGCTTTTGTCGATCGAATACAAGATTCCCTGCTGTGCGGCGACCACGACAAAAACAAGCAAGACTAGTACAACGGTGTTCCTAACTTTTCTGTCCATGCTCGGTCCCTCCTCAGAGCTCGCTCCAGAGATATCCTACCGCGTTCGCCACGAGCAGCCCGTAGAGAAGCATCGTGTTCCATCCGCCGCCGAAGAATTCTGAGTAGGTTCCTCCTCCGATGACGGAGGCGATTATGGGAACCCCCAGAAATACCGTGAACGCGACAATCGTCACGACGGAAACAATCTCCCTAAGGCTCTGCACCTTGTGCTCAAGAACTGTGATCCTGTCCTTCTCTTCGTCTGTCAAGTCATCACGCACCGTATGCATTCGTAACTCCTGTTACCCTCTCAGTCTTCCAGCGTCGAGGTGTCCCCGATCGGCAGTCCGAGCTCCCTCGCCCTCAGGAGCCGTCTCATGATCTTCCCGCTCCTTGTCTTCGGAAGGCTCTTGACGACCTCGATCTCCCTTGGGAACGCGTGGCCCGCGAGCTTCTTTTTCACAAACTTCTGTATCTCCTCTTTCAGCTCTGGAGAGTCGACGAAGCCCGGCGAGAGCACGATGAACGCCTTGATGATGTTGCCCCTGAGCTCGTCCGGCTTGCCTATGACCCCGGCCTCTACGATCGCCTCGTGCTCGATCAAGGCGCTCTCGACCTCGAACGGACCGACCCTCTCACCGGCAGTCTTTATCACATCGTCGGCTCGGCCGACATACCAGAAGTACCCGTCCTTGTCGATCTGCGCGGTGTCTCCGGTGTAGTACCAACCGTTCTTGAAGTACTCGTTGTACTTCGCGGGGTTGTTCCATATCTGTCTCATCATGGCGGGCCAGCCAGGCCTGAGCACGAGGGCGCCTTCCTCGCCCTGGGGGAGGACATTCCCGTTCTCGTCCACGATCGCAGCCTCGACTCCCGGCAGCGGTTTGCCCATGGACCCGGGCTTGATCGGCATCTCGGGGAAGTTCGTGATGAGTATGCTCCCGGTCTCCGTCTGCCACCAGGTGTCGTGGAACGGTTTGCTGTCGAACACCTCCATCGCCCACCTGACGCCTTCAGGGTTCAGCGGCTCGCCGACCGAGTAGTTGGCCCTCAGGCTCGAGAGGTCGTATTTCTTCGGTATGTCGTCGCCCTTGGCCATCAGCATCCTGACAGCGGTCGGGGCGGTATACCAGACGCTGATCTTGTAGTCCTGGATGGTCTTGAACCATCTCTCGGGATCGAATCTGCCGCCGAGGCCGACCTGCGTGACTCCGTTCGACCATGGGCCTATGACGCCGTACACGACGCCAGTGACCCAGCCCAGGTCAGCGGTGCACCAGTAGACGTCCTCATCGTGCACGTCCAGGACCCAGTTGGTCGACAGGTGTATCTGCACGATGTCCTTGTGGGCATGGACCACGCCCTTGGGCTTGCCCGTGGTGCCGGATGTGTAGAGCATGTATGAGAACTCCTCGGGGTCCATCGGTGTGGCGTCGAACATGTCCGATGCCTCCGCCATCTCCTTCTCCCAGCTGAGCTCCCCCGCAGCCGCGTCCTTCCCCACGATGATCATGTGCTTCAGCTCGGGCAGCAGGTTCTTGACCTCGTAGACCCTCGACTTCAGTTCGGAATCCGTGACGAGCGCGACCGCGCCGCTGTCCAAGAGCCTGTCCCTGATGGCATCAGGGCCGAAAGCGGGGAACATCGGGCTCGCGATGGCGCCGTACTTGATGGCTCCCAGGAAACCGGCGTACAGCTCCGGGGACCTCTGTAGGAAGAAGAAGACCCTCTCCTGCCTCTTGATACCGAGCTTCTTCAAGACATTAGCGAACTTGCTGGTCAACGCGCCGAGCTGGCCGAATGTGAACTTCTCCACGTGTCCCTGACCGTCGTCGAAGATGAGGGCGATCTTGTCCTTCTTCTTCCCCTTGGCGTGCCTGTCGATGGCGTTGTATGCCATGTTGATCTTCCCGCCGGGGAACCAGTCCACCATGTTGTCTGCATCGGACCACTTGAAGTTCTTTCTTGACTGCTCGTAGTCCTGGAGGTTCGGCTTCAGCCTCAGCTTCGAGGGGTCCTTTGTAATCATGGCGCTGTGTATCAGTTCCGTGCTTTTCTCAGCCATTTGGTCACTCTCGCTCTCTCACAATCCATATCGATAGGAACCCATCCGACATCCCTGCGGGGCCTCAGCAGGTCCCGCCGCTAACACTCTATTCGATTCCTGCGCCCCGATTCTTGAGGTGGCTATAATGGTTTTCGGTGGTACGACGCCGAGTTCAGTCACCACATTCACAGCGCTAAGTCATCGATGGCCGGTCATATCGACGGTTCTCGACATGGTTCGGCGATTATCGAATCGAAATCGATGCATGACGATGTCCCTTTCAGTGAATGCATGTGAAATGGAATAAGAGAACGGACGGCCAGAGGCCGTCCCAAAGGAAGACGTTTAACACTTCTCGACCAGGCCGTGATGGACCTTAGCCGCCTGGACCGTGTTCTTCATGAGCATCGTGATGGTCATTGGGCCGACTCCGCCCGGAACGGGTGTGATCGCCTTCGCCTTCTTGCTGACCTCGTCGAAATCCACATCCCCGACGAGCCTGGTCCCGCTCTTCTTGGTCGCGTCCGCGATCCTGTTGACCCCGACATCGATCACGACCACGCCATCCTTGACCATGTCGGCCTTGACGAACTTGGGCTGGCCGATCGCTGCTATCAGGATGTCCGCTTGCCTTGTTATCTCAGCGATGTTCTTGGTCCTTGAGTGGCAGACGGTCACCGTCGCATCAGCGCCCTTCGCCTTCTGTATCAGCATACAAGCTACGGGCTTGCCGACGATGTTGCTCCTGCCGAGAACGACGACATGCTTCCCCGCAGGGTCATTCCCGCTCCTCATGAGAAGCTCCTGGCATCCGTGGGGTGTGCATGGGAGATAACAGTCCGCGCCAACTAGCATCTTGCCCACGTTCATGGGGTGGAACCCATCGACGTCCTTGCTGGGGTCTATTCTCAGCAGGACCCTCTCCTCACTGATGTGCTTCGGGAGCGGGACCTGGACGAGCACACCATCGAACTTCGGGTCCTTGTTGTACTTGTCAACGAGCTCCAGGAGCTCTTCCTCGGTCGTGCTCGCGGGGAGCATGGCCGTCTCTGAGCAGATACCCATCTCGTTGCAGGCCTCGCCCTTCTTCCTGACATAGACCTGCGATGCTGGATCCTCGCCGACGATGATGACTACCAGGCCTGGGTCGATGCCCTTCGCCTTCAACATGTCGACTTCCACTTTGATCTCCTTTCGAATGGTCTTAGCGATCTCGTCACCATTGATGATTGTGGCCACCATTGTCTTCCCCAGAAACCGGATGCAACCGCTTTACTTAAGATTGTCGAATTCGCGCTGATTCCGACCGATTCCGAGCGATAATCGGACTTTATTCGATTTGTTCCTCGATATTCGCCAAGAATCTAGAAACGTTCTTTTAGGTGTGTCTATTACCCTTCCACGGAGGCGAATTCTAATGGCCATGAAGCCAGACATTGAAATAGCGCAGGAAGCGAAGGTGCAGCATATCGAGGAGATCGCCAAGAAGGTAGGTCTGTCTCGAGACGACCTCGAATTCTATGGGAAGTACAAGGCCAAGGTGACCCTGGACGTCCTGAAGAAGTTCGACAAGAACAAAGATGGCAAGCTCATCTTCGTGACTGCAATAACAGCAACGAAGGCAGGTGAAGGAAAGACCGTCACATCAATAGGCCTATGCCAGGCCTTTGGCGTGCTGGGCAAGAAGGTCATGCTCTCGCTGAGGCAGCCCTCGCTGGGCCCGACCTTCGGCATCAAGGGTGGCGCCACCGGTGGCGGCAACTCCCAGGTCTATCCGATGTGGGACATCGACCTGCACTTCACAGGCGACATCCACGCAGTGGGCACCGCTCACAACCTTCTGTCCGTTCTCGTCGAGAACCACATGTGCAAGAGGAACACCCTAGGTCTCGACCCGACGAGAGTGGTCCTGAGGAAGGTCATGGACATGAATGCCCGAGAGCTGAGGAAGATCGTTGTCGGGCTCGGTGGCAGGAAGGACGGCGGCATACCCCACGAGAGCGGGTTCGACATCACTGTCGCATCCGAGATCATGGCAATACTCGCGCTCTCAAAGGACATGGCCGACCTCCGGCAGAGGCTGGGGAAGGTCGTCGTCGGCTATACCTACGACAACAAGCCCGTCACTGCAGACAAGCTGAAGGGTGTCGGCGCTATGTGCCTGCTCCTGAAGGATGCGATCGCTCCGAACCTTGTGCAGACCCTCGAGGGCCAGCCGGCGTTCATCCACGGAGCTCCGTTCGCGAACATCGCCCACGGGAACAGCTCCATCATCGCGACGAAGTACGCGCTAAAGATGGCCGACTATGTCATCACCGAGGGCGGATTCGCCGCGGACCTGGGTGGGGAGAAATTCTACGACATCGTCTGCAGGACAGCCGGGCTCAAACCCGATGTGACGGTCATCGTCTCGAGCGTAAGAGCGCTCAAGATGCACGGCGGCATGTCCGAGGACGAGCTCGCGATACTTCTGGCAAAGAATGTCCCCACGAAGGAGGAGGAGAAGAAGCACCTCGAATACCTCGAGAAGGGATTCGCCAACCTCGACAAGCACATCGAGAACATGAAGAAGTTCGGTGTGCCCGTGGTCGTCGCGCTCAACAGATTCCCGACGGACACCCAAGCAGAACTGGACCTCTGCAAGAAGCACTGCGACAAGATAGGCGTGCGCTCTGCTCACTCACGAGTGTATGCGGAAGGCGGCAAGGGCGGAGTAGAGCTCGCGAAGGCCGTGCTCGAATGCATCGAGAAGGAGAAGTCGAACTTCCACTGTCTCTACGATGAGAAGCTCCCGATCAAGCAGAAGATCGAGATCATCGCGAAGGAGATCTACGGCGCGGACGGCGTTGTCTATGTCGGGACCGCCCCGCAGAACATCGCGACCATCGAGAAGAATGGGAACGACAAGCTCCCGATATGCATGGCAAAGACTCAACTCTCGATCACCGACGACCCGAAGGTGAAAGGAGCGCCCAGGGGCTGGAGGTTGACGGTTAGAGAGGTCAGGCTATCCGCGGGTGCGGGATTCATCGTCCCGATCACCGGAGAGCTGTCGACCATGCCAGGCCTGCCCGTGGAACCCGTCGCGGAGAAGATCAACATCGACGACAATGGCCACATCACGGGTCTGAACTGAACGACTACCAAAACCTCCGAGCCGCTGGCTCGGGGGATTCAAACCTCTTTCATTTCCAAATGTCAAAGGGGAGAGCTTTTATCTCTCGGACGGCACTAGCTGGCTTGTCTGGACCCCACTGGACAGTGGGTAGAAGTCCAATAAAGACCATCACAGGAGGGTCACAATGAACCAAGTCCTCGTAATTGGAGGGGGTCCCGCGGGATTGACCGCGGCGAAATCTCTTGTCGACAGAGGAGCCGAGGTCGTACTCGTCGAGAAGAAGGAATCCCTGGGCGGAAACGCGCGCGAGCTGACCTGCAAAGGCATCGTGGAATGCAGGAATTGCGGCGTGTGCTTCGCCATCGACCGAGCGAACGAGGTCCTCAAGGAACCCTCAGCCGAGGTCCTGCTGCTGTCCGAGGTCGCCTCCGCCGAGAAATCCGAGCACGGCTATTCTGTCAAGATCAAGAGCTCGCCGAGATACGTCACCGATGACTGCAACGGCTGCGGGAAGTGCGTCGCCGTGTGCCCGGTCGATGGAAAGGCGATCTTCCCACCGACTGGGAGCGGCCAGCCTAGGATCCATTGGATAGACCGATCGAAATGCCTCCACTTCAAGAAGGGCAAGTGCGAGAAGTGCGCTCAAGTATGTCCGACGAAGGCGGTAGACTACGAGGACCGAGCAAAGAACGTGACGAGGAACGTCTCAGCGATAGTATACGCGACCGGGATCGACCCGGTCGATGCATGCGAGATTTCCAGGCTCGGCTGCGGAACGCTGAAGGATGTCATATCTAGCGTCGACGCTGAGAGGATCCTGAACGAGAATGGCAAGCTGTTGAGGCCCTCCGACGGCAAGGCCCCGAAGAGGATAGCCGTGGTCCAGTGCGTAGGCTCGAGGTCCGTCAAGCTGGGGGTCGAGTACTGCTCCAAGTTCTGCTGCAAATACGCTACCAAGATCTCCCAGATGCTCCTCGACACCGACCCGGAGATCAACCTCGATTTCTATTTCATGGACCTGAGGACGCTCTATGAGCCCCAGGACGAGTTCAAGCTCTGGGCGAAGAGCAAGAAGACCGTCAAGCTGCTCAGGACGATGCCCGCAGCAGTCAACCTCGGGAAGGACGGCAAGCTCGCGCTTCGGGCTGCTAGCGAGACCGACCTGGACATCACTGAGCAGGAGTACGACCTGATAATCCTGTCAGTGGGCATGAAGCCGGCAGGCGCGTCCACCGAGCTGGCCAAGTCTCTGGGAATCCAGACATCGCAGATGGGTTTCGCTCCCGGCTCCATGGAGCTGGAGAGCAGAGGGGTGTACGTGGTCGGAGCGGTGACCGAGCCGATGGACATCGAGGAGACCGCGGTGCGGGCGATCGCGGCTGCGTCTAGGATGCACAGGGGGGCGAGCCAATGAAGGCCGCATCCATCCAAGTCATCTTGTGCAAGTGCTGCACGGAGTTGCCAGCAGTCCTGAACATCGAGAGACTGAGGAAGCTCGCGGAGGAGTCGTGCAACGTCGTCTCGGTCATGATGGTCGATGCCATATGTGACGGGAAGGGACTCCCGGCGGTCGTCAACAACGCTAAAGAGGCAGAGGTCGACCGGGCGGTCATCCTGGCCTGTCACAAGAAGGACATCGACCCGGCGCTATTCAAAGCATACAGGAGAGCCGGGATCAACGAGTTCATGATCGAGATCGTCAACATCCGGGAAGAGGCGTTGCTGCCTCACGCCAGTGAGCCGGAGAGAGCACAGCTCAAGGCGGAGACGATGCTCGCTGCGTCTCTCGCGCGCGCGAGACTTCTGGCTCCTCTCGAGAAGCAGACCGAGGCAATGAAGACGAAGAACGTCGTCATCATCGGCGCGGGCGCTTCGGGACAGGCAGCGGCACATGCGGCGGCGAAGACCGGAGCTCACACCATCCTGATCGAGAAGACCGGGAAGTCCCTCAAGGCCCCCGGGATCGTCATGCCACACTCGCAGGTGGTCGGCGCGAAAGGCTACGGAGGCAATTACCAATTGACGATCAAGGCCGGAGACAAGATCGAGAACCTTGACGCTGCAGCTGTCGTGATCGCGACCGGCGGAGGGTGGACACAGCTCAAGGGTCCGCTCGCCAAGGCGGTGAAGGACGCCATGCCGCTGTACAAGCTCCACGAGCATCTCCAAGCGGGCTCTGTCCCGAAGGGACCGGTCGTGTTCGTCGACACGCCCGACCCTACCGGGAAGACGATGAAGGTCCAGGATTATGCGTGGGACGACACCCTCGAGACTGCCCTGCAGCTCAAGAGGAAGGCCCGCGAGACGCAAGTCTTCGTGATATTCCAGGAGATGAGGGCTTTCGGACTTTCGGAGCTGGCATACAAGGAAGCCGCCGACCTCGGGATCAAGTTCGTCAGGTACGACAAGTCGGCAGTGCCGAAGATCGATCCCAAGGAACCGACCAATCTAATCGTCAAGGACTTCGCCCAAGGCGATGTCCTGAGCATCAAGATCGGGACGCTAGTGTTCTCATCCATCCCCGCGAACCAGGACAACCAGGCCATCGCCGACGCGCTTAGGATCCCGATGTCCGTCGATGGCGGGGTCAGGCGCGGCAGCATCCAGAGATGGCCCGTCACGACCCCTAGGCCCGGCATATTCGTGTGCGGTTCCGCGCTGTTCCCGAAGTCCAATGAGGTCGCGAAGGCCGAGGGCGAGGCGGCCGGTTCCATGGCCGGGGAGTTCGTCGCGAAGGGCGAGATAGAGTTCGGGGGGTCGGTGGCGCAGGTCACGCAGGAGAAGTGCTCCGCGTGCTTGACCTGCATCAGGACCTGCCCGTACGAGGCGCCCTTCATCGGCACCGCGAGCAAGGCCGAGATCAAGGAGCAGCTCTGCCAGGGATGCGGCATGTGCGTAGGCATCTGCCCGAGCAAGGCGATCGAGCTCCATCACTACACCGATGACCAGATCATGGCTCAAGCGCGCGAGCTCCTCGGAGGTGACTTCTGATGGCCGGGAGAAAGCCGAAGGTCGTCGGGTTCTGCTGCGAGCGGCACGGGATGGACGCGGCCGTCCTTTCCGCCAGGAGCGGGAAGGAATTCGACGCCAGCGTCAGGTTGGTTCAGGTCCCGTGCACGGGCAGGGTCGACGGCATGCACATACTGAAGGCACTCGAAGATGGCGCCGACTGCGTGTTCGTCCTCGGATGCCTCGAGAAGAACTGCTACTACGACACCGGCTCGATCGAGGGCAGGAAGCGCGTGGAGTACGTCAAGCAGATGCTCTCTGAGGTGGGCGTCGAGAAGGAGCGCGTCGAGATGTTCAACTCCGCCTCGACGAATGCATGGATGTTCCCGGAGATCGTCTCGAAGATGGTCGCACTGGCGAAGAAGCTCGGCCCTATCGGGGGTGAGAAGCAATGATAGTGGCGAAGAGGAAGCCCCTCAATGAGATCGCGGAGATGGTCGCGCCTTACAAACGAGTCTCTGTCATAGGCTGCAGGAGCTGCGTCGCCATCTGCCTCGCCGGAGGCGAGAAGGAGGTCAAGATGCTAGTCTCGGCCCTCAAGGTGAAGAACAAGAAGGAGGGCAGGGACCAGGAGTTCGAGGCGCTCGTGGTCGAGAGGCAGTGCGAGAAGGAGTGGGTCAAGGAGGTCGAGGACAAGGTCCTCGGGTCGGATATCACGCTATCCATGGCCTGCTCGCTGGGCGCGCAGACGATCGGGGACATGTACCCATCACACGTGACGTTCCCTGGGTTGAACACCGGCATCTTCGGCGTTCCTGAGGAGCAGGGCGTATGGTCGGAGAAGTGCGTCGGGTGCGGGAACTGCATAATCCACACCACGGGCGGGATATGCCCGATCTCGAGGTGCGCGAAGAGCATGCTGAACGGCCCTTGCGGGGGCTCGGCCAACAGGAAGTGCGAGGTCAATCTCGACACCGACTGCGCCTGGTCGGCCATCTATGACAGGTTGAAGATCCAGAACCGACTCGAGCTCATCGAGAAGGTCACACCGGCCAAGGACTGGTCCACGAGCCACGCGGGCGGGCGCAGGACATATGTGCGCGAGGACGCGAAACTCACCCCGCACCAGAAGAAGGGCAAGGAGGCGATCCAATGAAGGCGGGCAGCAACCTCGAGAAGGTCTTCGAATCGGGGAAGTTCGCCGTCACGGCCGAGATAGGCCCGCCCCAATCCGCGAACCCTGAACCTCTCACGCACCACGCCAAGATGATGAAGGGCTCTGCAGATGCGTTCAACCTGACCGACAACCAGACCGCGGTCGTGAGATTGTCCAGCATAGCCAGCGCAGTCATAATCATGCGCGAGGGGATCGAGCCGGTCATCCAGATGACCTGCAGGGACAGGAACAGGATCGCGCTTCAGAGCGACCTGTTCGGAGCTGCGGCCCTGGGCATCAAGAACGTGCTATGCCTCACGGGAGACCATCAGATATTCGGCAACGAGAAGCCCGCAAAGAACGTGTTCGATTTCGACTCGATAGTCGAGCTTCAGGTGTTCGACCAACTCAGACGCGAGGGCAGGCAGGTCGGGGGAGAAGTGGTCAAGGACCCGCCTAGGACGTACCTCGGCTGTGCCGAGAACCCCTTCGCCACCCCATACGAGTATAGGGTATCGCGGCTCGCCAAGAAGGTCGCTGCAGGGGCGGACTTCTGCCAGACGCAGGCAATATTCGATATGGTCATGTTCGAGAAGTTCATGGACGAGGTGAGGTCGCGAGGACTCGACAAGAAGATACACATCCTCGCAGGGGTCATACCGATGAAGTCCGCCGGGGCCGCGAGGTACATGAAGAACAAGGTCCCCGGGATGATAGTACCCAACGAGATCGTGGACCGGATGAAGAACGCCAAGGACCCCAAGGAGGAAGGCATCAAGCTCTGCATCGAGCAGATCGAGCACCTCAAGACGGTGAAGGGCGTCCACGGAGTGCACATAATGGCCGTCGCCTGGGAAGAGATCGTTCCCAAGATCGTCGAGATGGCCGGACTGTTGCCCAGACCGACATTCCAGTGAACCGGTCAACGATTCGTTCAATGGATGTCATCATGCCTGGCCACGGCCGCGAAACCGTTATAAACGGCGAGGGGATAATGCTGTGGCAACACCTTTGCTAAGCAAGGGGTGGGATGCCCAGCGTCAAGCGGAGAGTACTTAGGATGAGCAAGGTGAAGAGAGCTTTGGTGAGCGTGTCTGACAAGACAGGCTTGGTCGAATTCGCAAAGGGATTGAGGGAATGTGAGATCGAGATCCTCTCGACGGGCGGGACCATGTCCGCGCTCGAGAAGGCAGGAGTGCCAGTGGTCGGGGTCTCCGAGGTCACGAATTTCCCGGAGATGCTGGATGGCAGAGTGAAGACCCTCCATCCTGCGATCCATGGCGGCATCCTCGCGATGAGGGAGAAGCAGGAGCACATGGATGCGATCAGGAAGCATGGGATCGAGCCCATCGACATGGTCGTCGTCAATCTGTATCCGTTCGAATCGACCGTCGCGAAGCCGGACGTCAAGCTCGAGGACGCGATCGAGAACATAGACATCGGCGGGCCTTCCATGATAAGGTCGGCAGCGAAGAATCATTCGTCGGTGGCAGTATTGACGAACCCGGCCCAGTACAAGCCGGTGCTCGAGGAGCTGAAGGACAGAGACTGCGAACTGTCCGATGAGACCAGGCGGAAGCTTGCCCTCGAGGCTTTCAGGGCCACTGCGAGGTATGACTCGGCCATCGCACAGTTCCTCGGCGGGAGGCTCGGAGGAGAGCTGTTCCCGAAGAACATCACATTGTCTTTCGAGAAGCTCGGCGATCTCAGATACGGGGAGAACCCCCATCAGAAGGCCGCCTTCTACAAGGACCTGTTCGAGCAAACTCCCTTGAGCGTCGCTGCGGCTGACAAGCTGCACGGGAAGGAGGTTTCGTACTGCAACGTCATAGATCTCGACGCCGCGCTGGCAATCGTCTCCGACTTCGAGAAACCGACCGCAGCGGTGATCAAGCACACCAACCCATCGGGCGTGGCGTGTGCGGCCACGATCGCGGAGGCGTTCAGGATGGCCTACAATGCGGACTCGCTCAGCGCGTTCGGTTGCGTCGTTGGCCTGAACAGGCCAGTGGACATGGAGACCGCGCAGGAGATAGGCAGTCACTTCGTCGAGGCTGTCATAGCCCCCAGCTACGAGCCGGACGCGGAGGCGCACCTCGAGGCGAAGAAGAACATCAGGCTCCTGAGGACGAACGTCCCCATCAAGAGAGAAAACGGCAGGATGTTCATGACGAAGGTGAAGGGCGGACTGCTAGTGCAGACCGATGCCTACGTCGAGCTGGACAGGTCCAAGCTGAAGGTGGTGACCAAGAAGGCGCCCACGGAGGCCGAGGTAGATGCGATGGTCTTTGGCGTGAAGGTCACCAGGCATGTCAAGTCCAACACGATCCTGCTGGTGAAGGACCAGAGGACCGTGGGGATAGGCGCCGGCCAGATGAGCAGGGTCGACTCGGCCAAGATCGCGGGCATGAAGGCAGGGGCGGAAGCGAAGGGAAGCGTCCTCGTTTCCGATGCGTTCTTCCCGTTCAGGGACGGTGTCGATGCTGCCGCGGCGGTCGGGGTCTCAGCCATCATTCAGCCAGGCGGGTCCGTGAACGACAAAGAAGCGATCGACGCTGCCGACGAGAAGGGGATCTCAATGGTCTTCAGCGGTCTCAGGCTGTTCAAGCACTGAGACCGAAACTCATTCTTCCTCTCCCTGTGTTCCCCAGCCAAGGATCGCGACTTCGTCCTCCTCGTCCTTCTCGAACTCGAAGGGGACCCACTTGGGGCTCACGATCGTCCCTTTCAGATGCTTGATCCTGACATATCTTCGGTATTCGCTGTCCATCCGCATTTCGAGGATCCCGTCCGCGAGACCCGCGACCTGCGCGATCTGGTCCTCGTCGAGTATGCCCTTGTTCACGACGGTCGTCAACGTGCCGTTGTACTTGCACATCGATGAGAGGTCTTTGAAGAGCCGCCAGACGTCAGCGGGATCATGGTTCACGTAGAGAGGCGTGAGCGAGTCGAGGATTACGCGGATGGGTTTGCCGCCAACCCTCTCGATGCCGCTGGTGACGGCTTCGAATATGTAGGGAAGGATCGAGGGGTTCTCAACAACGATCGCTGTCTCGTCAGGTGTGGGGGATTCGTGCGTGAAAGCATCCACGAGCACCAGGGTCCCGTCAGCCTCGTGATCCGAGGCTTCGACCCCGAACCTGCCCATCTGTCTTCGGACCTGTCCTGGCGAGGTGTTGTTCTCAACGAACACCACCTTCTCGCCGTTCCTGAGATAAGTGGATCCGAGATAGCAGCAGAACTCGAACAGTCCAGTGCTGGCCTCGCCGACGACCAGGACCGCATGGTTCTCGGGGAACATCGTCCTCCTACCCATGCCGCTGGATCTTCGTTCTCACAGTATCGGCACCAACTTCGGCCTGAAATCCCCTGTCGCGGGGTCGGTCATCGAGTGCGGAGCCGTGTACGGTTCCTCCCCTCTGATCGTGGTGACTCCGGACAACTTGTCGATCCTCAGGTGTGTGTGGGCCAGGTCCGAGAGTCTGCTCGTGGATTTCACAGATGGAGTAGTCGTGGCGACGAACACACCATCATTGTTCAAGAGGGAGGTCAGGAACTCCATCATCCCATCTAGCACGCTGGCTCCGTAGACCGACTCGAGAGAATCGAACCCGATGATCGCCAGGTTGGGCGTTCCGGTGTTCCTAAGGGCGTACTGCAGGTCCTGCCACTTGATGTCAACCCTGACATCCTCGCCCTCGAGGGTGATCGAATATGGCTTGGGAGCCCCCGCTGGAGCATGCGGTTCCAGAATCCTCACGTTCTTGTCGAAACTGTCTTCAGACAGGAATCCGAGCAGCTCCTCCCTGGCGGGTTCCGCCCCGGTCTTCTTCGTCGGTATCCACGCGACGCCCCTATCCTGCTTGACGAAGTTGCATATCACGGCGTGCTCGATCGACGCAGAAGCCGCGACTGGTACTCCAGGCATGAGCTCTATGAGCGTTATCGTGCCCTTCCTCAGGCCGCCCTCGATCATGACGTCGAGGTCGGGTATGCCGGTCGACACATGCCGTCCGTCGGGGTCCTTGATCGCCTGGAAGGATCTAGGCTTGTCAGGCTTCATGTATCTCGAGTACTCGAAGGTCCTGACCCTCCCGCCCAGGAGAGTGTAGACATATCTCGGCTGTCTTATCTCGCAGCCCCTGAGTTTCAGGATGTCCAACTCCCTGATCCTCCTCCCAGTGTTGTTGTTAACTGACAGATATACCACGCCGTCCCCGAGGTAGTCCAACAGAGTATCCGGCGTCTCGAGCACGTAGACGATGTTGGTGCCGCACCCTTCCACAAGATCCCTCTGCATCGCGTTGATCAGCCTGGCCGGGGGAACGCCGTACTTCTCCGCGAGCGCGTCGATGCTGTCGATCACGACCAGGGTCCTCTCCGGAAGAGCCTTGTCGACCACGTCATAGGCCATCTCTATCTCGGGCATCATCGAACCCACGGTGACCGTCAGTTCGCTCTCACCGGTCGCCTCGGCGAGCTGCTCCTCGCCCCCGCTCTCGATTATCCCTTGGAGCCTCATCAATTCCTTCCTGGACGACTTGACCTTCTCGTTCTTCAGCTCACCCTTGATGGAGGCAAGGCCCACGAGTATCTTCTCGACCTGCTGCTCGGAGTCGGTCCTCTTCTTGATCTTCTTCCTAGCCTTGAGTATCTCGCCTTCCCTCACCTTGTCCAGCAGCCATGGGAACTGGTTGAACAGTGACTGGTCCGAGACCCTGGTCGACATGTAGTAGCTCTGCTGCACTGCCGCGAGCTCCTCGATCATCTGTAGAGCGAGTGTCGTCTTGCCAGTACCAGCCATGCCTCTCAGTATGAGGGAGTGTCCTCCGGAGCTCGACAAGAACCTGATGATCTCCTTCGGGAAAGTCGCAGACCCTGAATCCGATTTCTCTGCCATCTTACATCATCTCCTGCATCTCGTTCTACCGATCCCTTGGCCTGAGAAGACCTCCGGCCAAGGCTTCCTCCTCTTGATCATCTATTAACTTGATCTCCTTCCACTCGCCCCCGAAATCCTGGACCTGTCCCGTGATCATCTGGAACCTCACCCTCAGCTTCCCGCCTTCGAAGAATATGTACGCATTCTTGAGCTGTGAAAGGTAGAGGACAATCCTCTTTCCCTGCTGCGTGAGTGCTCGTTCGACCGGCCGCAGGAGGCCCGCCTTCTCCAGCACGTGGATGCGCCTGTAGCAAGCAGCGATCGGAATGTTCAGCTTCGCGCTCAGCTCCAGGGCGTGCTTGGGCAGGCGGGAGCAGGCAACCAATATCTTCGCCGCATAAGTATCCATTATGAGTCTAGATGCTTCGATGGGATCCAAGCCTGGTGCCTCCGAGTCATGAGCATCGCGGGACGCACTCTCTGGGAGCGGTGCCTGGGGGGGTTTCTCCGCGAATCGCGAACAGATGTTGCGTTCAAACTCAAATATGAGAATGGACTACTGGAGTTTATAACCTTGTCTCCTCCCATGAAATGCTTGGACAAGCATCCACGCAAAGATTATATCTCAAACGATTGGTGGGCACATAGAAGAGGAAGAGATGAAGGGCCAGAAATGCAGGTGCGGGTTCGCCACCGTGGCTGAGCGCCCCAGATGCCCCAGGTGCGGGAAGCTCATGAAGCCATCGGAGTGGCCGGACGAGGGGAAGGTGCTTTCTTTCACCAAGCTTCACGCAATTCCTGAGGGATTCGAGGACCGGTACAACCTCGCCCTGGTCGGACTGCACAAGGGACCCAAGGTGATCTGTTGGACCTCCGGGATACTGCACGAGGGGGACCTGGTGACCATCCAGGAGCGCAACGGCCGATACTTCTGCACATTGTGGACAGGGCTTGACTTCAAGATGGATGCCGAGCAGCTCAAAGCCTGATCGGAGACATCTCCACGAGCGCGAACTGCGGTCCCAGGCCGGCGATCTTGCTCTTCAGGGCGTCCTTGAGGTCCCCCTTGATCTTGGCCGATGCCGCTCTCACGTCGATAACCAGTTCGCAGGTCATCCGCTCATAGTACACGAGGACGTTGGTGTACCCTGCCAGGACATTGATCGACTCGTCGCCCAGCGTCTTCATTATCTCGTAGATCGCACCCGGCCTGTCCGGAAGGTCGATGCTCACCCTGCTGAGCTTGGCGTCATCGTTGAGGAACGCGATCGACAGGATCCAAGTGTCGGGCTCGCCTATGAGCATGATCGGGGCCGAGCGCTTGCCCAGGAAGTTCAGGTACGCCTGGGGCAGCTCGAACATGCCGTTCTTGATCAAGCTCGCCTTCTTCTCGGTCTTTCTCAAGGCCTTCGTCTTGATCTTCGCGCTCTCGACGGCAGCGCCCCGAGTGTACCTCGTTGCGAGATCCGACGCCTCGACTGCTATACAGTCGACCATCGTCAAGGATGGGTCGCCTGCCGCCTTCGCGTCGTCGAACTCCTTCTTCAATGATAATGAGTCCCCGAAGAACGATAGGTCGGCCAACATCTCCCAGACCATCATCACGGCAGGGACCGAGCTGACGGTCTCGGAGTTCAGGATGTCGATGTTCCTCGATTTCATGAACTGGGCGGCCTGTGCCAGCGCACCGGGCTCGTCCCGCACCTGCAATGTGATGTAGGCTATCTCCCTGTAGTTCTCGGGTCCGAACGGGGACAGCACTATCTCGAAGCTACCCCTGCCATCGACCTCGTACTTGAACATCGAGCTGAAGACCTCGCTCCCATCGACCAATCCCAAAGGCTCTCCGACCTTTTGACTGATCTTGATCTTTCCGTCTTCCATCCGGCCGAAATCCCAGAGCTTCATACCGTTCCCCTCGATTGATAGAAAGGGCGTCCTGCAAATAAATCTGTTGAGGCGTTCACGGAAGAACCACAATTCGAGTCAGTCTCGCCGCAGCACATCACCTGGGCTCAAAGACGTATAGCGTCGGGACCCGTTTCTTCAGGCCGGTCCAGTACCCGCATGTAAGGCACTTGTAACCCATATTGACCGTGCCTCCGTAAAGCGTGAGGTTCTTGGTCCTTCTCATCTTCCCGTTACAGACGGGACAGGAATTGGCCACGGTACGCTGGGTCGAGCTCCTACCTCTCGTGATGACCGTGGCCAGCCCGTTCCTGATGGCCAACTTCCTGACTCGGACCTCGCCCACGGAGTAATCCGGGTCGTGCCTGTGCAGCTCCTTGAGCACGAGCCCCCTCATCTTGCGCTGGGAATTGACGATCCCCTGCCTCCGGAGCGCCTCCTTGATGGCGTCCACGATCTCGGTGTCCGAGGGTCTCCTGTAAGGCATTGAAAGCGGATGGGAATCCTCTTACGAATACCTTTTCCCCTGCCGCTGACCCCTCTCGTTGCTCGGCAATAAATATATGATTGGAGCCTCTACCCGCGGGCAAGGTGAGAGGGCATGCGAGCGAAAGTCATCATAATGGGGGCGGCAGGAAGAGACTTCCATAATTTCAACGTCTACTTCCGGGACAACGCCAACTACGAGGTAGTTGCGTTCACCGCCACGCAGATACCGAACATTGAAGGAAGGAAGTACCCAGCGAGCCTTGCGGGGAAGCTCTATCCGATGGGCATAGACATCTACCCCGAGAAGGACCTGACGGCATTGATAAGGAAGCACAAGGCAGAGCAGGTCGTGCTCGCCTATTCCGACCTGAACGACGTCGACGTGATGCACAAGTGCGCCATCGCGAATGCTGCCGGGGCCGACTTCAGGCTGATGGGCATGAACCAATCGGCCATCAAGTCAAAGGTGCCAGTGATCGCTGTGTGCGCCGTCAGGACTGGCTCCGGGAAGAGCCAGACCACGAGGGCGATAGCTGGCATACTCCGGGCGAAGGGCAGGCGAGTGGTCGCGATCAGGCACCCGATGCCTTACGGGGACCTCGAGAAGCAGGCCGTGCAGAGATACGCCACATACGCGGACCTCGACAAGAACGAATGCACGATTGAGGAGAGGGAGGAGTACGAGCCCCACATCGACAAGGGCATAATCGTGTACGCGGGCGTGGATTACGAGAGGATACTGCGCCAGGCGGAGAAGGAAGCGGACGTCATCCTCTGGGACGGAGGCAACAACGACACCCCGTTCTACTTCCCCGACCTCCACGTGGTCGTTGCGGACCCCCACAGGGCAGACCACACCAAGCTGTACTACCCGGGCGAGACGAACGTGAGGATGGCCGATGTAGTGATCATCAATAAGGTCGATACTGCGGACCCCAAGAACGTCGAGCTCGTGAAGGAGATAGTCAAAGAGCTGAACCCGAAGGCGAAGATCATCACTGCCGCGTCGCCCGTCACGGCGGACGACCCGAAGGCGATCAAGGGCAAGACTGTCCTCGTGATCGAGGACGGCCCGACCGTCACGCACGGGGGGATGAAGTTCGGAGCTGGGCTGATCGCCGCCAAGAAGGCAGGTGCGAAGAAGATCATCGATCCCCGGCCCTATGCGGTCAATTCGATCAAGGAGACCTTCGAGAAGTACGATCATCTCGAGAACGTGCTGCCGGCCATGGGCTACGGAGACCTCCAGATTAAGGACCTTCAGCAGACCATCAACGCCGCCAAGTGCGACGTCGTAGTCTCAGGAACGCCGATAGATCTCAACAGGGTCTTGAAGGCGAACAAGCCGATGATAAGGGTGAGGTACGAGCTCCAGGTGCTGGGGCAGCCGTCGCTCGAAGAGGTCCTCAAGAAGTTCTGAGGGTCGAAAACGGTTAAGTGTGCCCCCGGGAATCAGGGCATCGCGGGAGTAGCTAAGCTCGGCCAAAAGCGCAGGACTTAAGGTCCTCGCATTCGCGGGATAGGATATTCTGTCTCGAAGGGGTCCGGGGGTTCAAATCCCCTCTCCCGCAC
>CALMQK010000141.1 GCA_937872085.1 uncultured euryarchaeote | reverse complement strand
CACGCGCAGCTTCCCGGCTCGTCCCGACGCGCCCCTGGCCAGCATCGAAAGACATATAAATACGACCCAGTATTGTCCTTTTCACGTCCAGACGTTGGATTGTTCTGAAGGCGTTGGTCGATTGTCATGGCGGAGCTGATTGGTGACCTCGAAGATAAGCGCGCACGGCACAATGCCGATGCGGAGAGTCACAAGAGACTCAGGGACGAGCTGAACGACAAGACGAAGGAGTGGGCGGAGAAGAGGGACCAGCTGAACGCCCATGTCAGGAAGCTCATCGAGGATGCGAACGGCCGGAGGGAGAACCGAGACAAGCTGAACTCCGAGGTCCGAGAGGCCAAGGCGAAACGTGACGAATGGAACAAGAAGTTCAACGAGCTCAGCGAGACCGCGATGGCGCTAAGGCGGGAGAAGATGCCCAAGAGCGGCCTCTCCATAAGGAAGTTCAAGGCGGAGCTTCGAGCGCTCGAGAAGACCCACATGACATCGGTCCTCAGTGCGGAAAAGGAGAAGGCGCTGATGAAGGAGATGTCGATGCTCGACGCCAAGATCAAGGAGATCGAGAGGGAGATCGAGCAGTTCACGGAGGTCAGGACGGCCGAGAAGGACGCCCACGAGGCCAAGGACAATGCAGAGGACTTCCACAGGAAGGTCTCCGAGCTCGCTGAGAAGGCGCAATCGGAGCACGACGCCATGCTGAAGCTCTACGAGGAGGCGGACGGGCTGAGGAAGGAGGCCGACGGCGCCCAGGAGAAGTTCATCGAGACGAAGCTCGCTGCGGACGACGAGCACCACGAGCACATCGAGCACATACGCCAGGTCCACGACTTCGACAAGATCATCGCAGGGATCAGGGACAAGACGCGCAAGTCCCGCAAGGATAAGGACGATACCTCGGCCAAGAGAGAGGCTGATGAGATCTACGAGAAGTTCAGAAGCGGGGAGAAGCTGAGCACGGAGGACATCATGGTCCTCCAGAAATCGGGCTTGATGTAGGGTGCACAGGCTCCACAGGAAGCGCAGGGTTGCGCCAGTAGGAAAACGTCGCCTTCTCCGGGATGATGCTGGCTCGCAGGTTTCCCGGGGCGCTGGGACGACATAACATATTTAACCTGTACTTCGATAAATTCATATAGTGCAGCGTCAATATATCACTCGGGAAATTTTGGGCTAGTTGTTAGAGTGCATCCCATCCCTTCTGACAAGGCTAGCCCTTCCCTTCCCTTTTTTTGTAAGTTTCGAGTGCGTCTGCACAACCTATTTATGCGACTCGTCCGCTAGCCGTGGAGTGCGACCATCATGGTGTTGGAAGGCCTTGGCCAGTCTCTTCGAAACGCGATCAAGAAAATCGCGAATGCTTCGCACATAGACCAGAAACTCGTCAAGGAAGTCGTCAAGGACATCCAAAGGGCGTTGCTGCAGGCGGACGTCAACGTCAAGCTAGTCCTCAAGATGACGAAGGAACTCGAGGAGCGTGCCCTGACGGAGAAACCGCCAGCGGGCATGAGCGCGAGAGAGCACGTGATCAAGATCGTCTACGAGGAGATGGTCAAGATCGTCGGGAAGCCGAAGGAGATCCCGGCGAAGCCCCAGCGGATCCTGATGGTAGGCCTGTACGGACAAGGGAAGACCACGACCTCGGGGAAGCTGGCCAAGGACCTGCACAAGAGGGGCATGAAAGTGGCATTGGTGGCCGCCGATGTACACAGGCCCGCCGCCTACGACCAGCTCTCCCAGATAGGTAAGAAGATCAATGTGCCAGTGTACGGAGATCCGAAGGAGAAGAGCGCCCTCAAGATCGCGAAGCATGCGATGAACGAGTTCAAAGGTTACGATGTCATCATCTTCGACACGTCTGGTAGGCATTCGCTCGAGCCGGACCTAATAGACGAGATCAAGCAGGTAGCGAAGGCAGTCGATGCCGAGCAGAAGATACTCGTCCTCGATGCGCAGACAGGCCAACAGGCGGGTCCGCAGGCGAAGGCGTTCCACGACGCCGTGGGACTTACTGCCGTCATCCTGACGAAGATGGACGGCACGGCCAAGGGCGGGGGCGCGCTGAGCGCCATCGCCGAGACCGGCGCCCCGATCAGCTATATCGGCGTCGGGGAGCACCTCGAGGACCTCGAGAAGTTCGACCCGGACAGGTTCATCAGCCGACTGCTCGGGATGGGGGACTTGAAGTCGCTCATAGAGGCCGCCTCCGAGGTCATGGACGAGGAGAAGGCCGAGGAGGTCTCCAGGAAGATGATGTCCGGGAAGTTCACCCTCAAGGACATGTACGATCAGATGGAGATGCTACAGGGCATGGGCCCGCTCAAGAAGCTCGCGTCCATGATACCCGGGCTGGGGGACAAGCTCGGGGAGCAGGACATGGAGGCGACCCAGGAGCGGCTGGGCAGGTTCAGGGTCATCATGGACTCCATGACCGACGAGGAGCTTGAGAACCCGAAGGTCATCAAGTCATCCAGGGTCACGAGGATAGCCAGGGGGAGCGGCACATCCCCCAGACAGGTCAGGGAGCTGCTCAAGCAGTACAACATGTCCAGGAAGGCCGTGAAGGGTTTCATGGGCAACAGGAAGATGCGCCGGCAGATGATGAAGCAGCTAAAGGGTTCTGGTTTCGAGCAAGGAGGGTGAACAGATGAGGAGATTCATTGTCATGGGCCACAGGGCCATCACGTCGGCGGACTTCAAGCTGGACGACCTGTGCGGAGCCACTGGGAGGCTCGACATATTGCTCAGATGCGTCAACTCGGCATTCTTCCTGTCCCACGGGATAAGGAAGGACGTCGAGATACAGCTGATGCTTCTCGGGGAGCCGAACCCTCCCAAGACCGTCAGGATCGACGGCTCGGGGGTGAAGTACCTCAACCCCGACGAGCGGAGCACGGCAGCGCTGATCAGGAACGCCCTACTCCAGAAAGGCGAAGGGGAAAGGAAATGCTCGCCCGGGATCTACGTTTCGGAGAGAAGCTATGGTGAGGTCCTGTCGAACGTATCGAAGGAGTCAAAGATGTACTACCTTAGTGAGGACGGGGAAGACATCAGGACCGTCGAGTTCGGGAAGGACTCGACCTTCGTGATGGGCGATGACCAGGACCTCACGGACGCCGAGGAAGAAGTTCTGATGGCGTACGAGCCGAAGAAGATCTCACTGGGGCCGATCAGCTATCACGCGGACCACTGCATAACATTGGTGAACAACGAGCTAGACCGCAGATAGCGCTATTGCGCGGGTTCGGTGGACCCCGGATTCTGCTGAGGCATCCCGGGGGTCTCTGGAACACTGATCTCATCGGGGGTACAGTCGTATCTGACGGCGAACCTGCCGTTGGTGAACTTGATGGTGGCTGAACGCAACTTGCACCTGTACAGCCTGACCTTCCTCCCCTTATAGACCTCCTTCTCTCGGTCGACCGCGAGGAGCCCGGCCTGCTCCAGCTCGTGTATGCGCCTGTAGCAGGCAGCGATGGGTATCTGGCAGATCCTGCTGAGCCTCTGAGCTGACATCGGGGAGGAATAGGTGTTCACGAGTATCTTCTGCGAGTAGTCATCGGCTAGAAGCTGGGACACCTCTCGCATCCTCTGGTCGGGGATCATGTATTTCACTGAAAAATGGGGATGCTAGCCTTAAGGCAATTCTCTTCAGGTTATCAGGGATGATAACCTACTAGGCG
>CALMQK010000140.1 GCA_937872085.1 uncultured euryarchaeote | reverse complement strand
ATCGCGACGTGCCTGCAGCTGTATCGAGAACTTAAGTCATAGCATTCGCGGTTCTCTCGGTCGCTGCGTTCCTGACCAGACTGCTTCCTCTGGCCATAAGCCCGTACCCGTTCAACAACGACGGCCTGACTGAGTGCACCATTGCGTCTCGGCTCCTTGGCAGCGGCCATCTCATCGGTCTCGGCGATAGCGCGTCGGGCACTTCACACAGCGCCGCGACTCCGGGTCTGAATCTGTTGCTTTCCTTCATATCTGGATCGCTCGGGTTCACTTCGTTCCAATGTGCCCAGATTGTGAATGCCGTGATTTCGATACTGACCGTGTCTGGATTGTTTCTTCTCGGAAGGACAATATCAGGAAGCCTAAGAGGGGGAGTTGCCGCCGGATTTGGCGCGGTGTTGTTGGGGACGTTCGTCTTCACAACGGGTTCAGTGTGGAAAGAGGGCATCGGCATGGCATTGCTGACACTGGCCATTTTCTGTTTCATCAAGAGAGGGGACAGCCGTTACCGAACACTGTGTTTTGGCGTCCTGATGATCCTACCAATAATCCATCATCTCGTTGCTGTGATAGCACTTTTATCCTTGACTTTTCCCCTGGTATGGAGGATGTATTTCGGTGTGACCCATCGCTCCTTGAATGAGAGACATTTCCATGATATCGCCCTTCTAATCATTCCTGGTCTCTGGACTGGTTTGTATTACTGGTTAGTCTCATTGGACAGGCTTCAAACTTTCTCGTCACCTAAGCAGGCAATTCTGGCTCTTGTATCGTTCGTTCTGCTCACGATAGTCGCTATCCTCGCACTCAGAAATCAGAAGCATCTGAAATTCACCTTTGCGCCATTCTTTGCCCTGGGTATTGTAGTCTTGTTGACTCTCGATTATTTCGGGTTCCTGTTCCCGTACACTCCGACGGCTTCGATACTAGTGCTGGTCCTGATTGTGTCGTATGCATTTCTTTTCGGACTAGCTTGGTACGGAACGGAGGTGGCCGTGGAATCGTACCCCATGTATAGGGCTATACAAGTGGGCCTGCTCCTGTCACCTACCACGATAATTGGCTACAGCCTCCTTGGCGGCTTCACGGGCTACTCGCTTCAGATTTCATATCGCACCTTCGATTTCATAGACATCTTCATATTTGTCGGAGTCGGAATTGCACTTGCTCACCTCGGAAGGGTGGGCAGGAGAAGAGCCTACCACATTGTCGGGTTCGCCGTAGCGACTTTCCTTGTCCTTTCATTCCCGTTCGCGTATGGTAGCGAGCAGCTTCTCGGAGTCAGGCACGACACACAGACGTTCGAGATCGACGCATTGGAATGGATTTCTGAAGCATCTAACCAGAGCAATCTCCATGTCCAGAGTGATGAGAGGATAGCCTACATAGGCGCGAGTATGTTCGGGTTCGGAAAGGACGCGCGCCTTCCCTCCTGGTTGAAAGCGAATATTTCCTGGCCGCCTGGTTATTATTTCGTCTATGAGCAAACCTGGGCCAATGTTGGTGTGAACAACTACCCCAACGGCGCGGTAGTGGTCTCCGGCGAATGGATGACAGAGCTGCTCGGAATCCAAGACGTTTTGTACGTTGGCGGAGGAGCTCGCGACCAGCTTGTGGTTTGGAGGGCGAGTGGGATAGGAGAAGGGATCAATCACTGGTACGTCCCGGAGGCCTAGCGATAGGATATTTGAAGCGATGGAGTAAAATGCAGAGAATGGAGGCTCGAGCGGGCCGAAACAAGGTTATTCTTCTTGCCGACGACATCAACGATAGAGGTGGGATAAGGACCAGGGTCCTTGGCGAGATATCGGCGGTCTATGACCACAGCGATATCTTGCTTGTGGTGAAGACAAGGGCGAGAAACCTCCACCTCATTCAAAAGACGAGGGACGAGGTTGGGACAAGCTATCGTGGGATCAGGACAGTCTTCGTTCCTTTCCTGCCGCACCACGATCTTGCCGTTCTGAGGGAGGTATTTACCGCTGTGAATGGTCTCTTGCTGTTCCTGGTCAGCTTGGCTCTGAGTCGCTCCTGGCGTCCTGATTCAATCTACTCGCACAACATGGAATGCTCATCATCTGCTCTGGCTCTTGGCAGGCTACTTGGACTTTCTGTGACCGCGGACCTCCACGGAGACGAAGTCGAGGAGAATGTCGAAGCCAACGGGTGGCGAAAGGGCGGGTTTAGACATAGATTGTGGAGACGATGGTTGAAGCAAGTGGTCGTGCGAAGCCCACTCGTTGTTTGCGTATCCGAACGGCACAAGAGTCATTTGGAGGGCGCATATGGCCGCCTCAAACCAAGCATTGTCATCCCCTGCTGCATCAAAGCGTCCTGCGTTCTTGCGGACGAGGATTTGAATGAGGCCCGGAAGGACTTGGCCCTAG
>CALMQK010000139.1 GCA_937872085.1 uncultured euryarchaeote | reverse complement strand
CTGAGATGACCTCGACGTTCCTCATTGTCCACGGATCAGGGAATTCGCCCGCAATGGTCCCTGAATAATCGATCCAGCCCAGCAGCTCGTCTTTGCTTCCGAGGATCAGCGTATCAATGTAATCCGCTTCCAGGCATGTCTCGTCGGAGTCCCGCTTCGACCTCAGGAGCGCGGGTCGGTTGATGGTTTGCTCGTCTTCCTTGTAGAGAGGATTCTGTTCCTCGAGGTAGACTCGGCTGATCTTGCTGATGTCTCCGTAGTTGTATCTGCCCGTGGCGAGCGTGAAATCCGCTTGAGTGTAGACCTTCGTCCTTTGCCTGGCCCACGCCTCATCGCGCAAGCCTGACATGACCTCATATCTGTACATGCCATCGTTGCCCCGGAGCCCGACGATAACCCATCGGAGTCTGAACTGCTTCTGTATGTAGGTGGCCGCATCCTGGATCATTTCATGGATGACGAGACGCGGTTTCTGGAAGTGTTGAAGCAGGGACGTGAATCCATCCAGGGTCTTCGAGGTCGGGTCGTTCTTTGCCTTGAGATACTCGAACCTGAGCTTGCGTTTCACGGTTTCTGGGTCCACGGTCGGGTAGAGCATCTTAGCATCTCTGAGAATTCAAGTGTCTGTTCGTCCGCTCATCGCAGGTTCGCAAGTCGGCCTTCTCTGCCGCCATTACCAGTGCGCAGAGATATGCGGTAGAAGCCGTACATAAAACCTTCCACCATATCATCCCTCAGTGAGTCAAGCGACCTGCCGTCTGTGAGACGGCCACGTCCTAGCAAAGTTCGAGTGCCGTCATGAAATACGCGCGCGCGGCGTTGCCAAGTTGGTCAATGTGGACCGCCTCCTCCGCTTGGTGGTACTTCGCGAGCTCCCCTGATTCTCCAGGTCCAAGGCAGATGATGGGAGTTCCGAGCTTGTGGGCGATCAGGTTGTCGTCAGCCTCCGATCTTCCGATGACCAGCCGCGGTCTCTTTCCTGTCAGCCTCTCGACGCACTTGCAGGCGGTGGAAACTAGGCTCGACCTTGCTGGCGTGACATGGGGGTAGAAGATATCGCCCGGTCCTTCCTGGAGTGTCATCTCGACTTTGCTTCGCAGGTGCAGACCTTCGATCTTCTTCTCGATCTTCGCCTGAACCTCCTTTGGTCCTCCGCTGCCTGGAAGCGGACACCGGATCACCTTGACATAGCATTTCTCAGGGACGCTCAGGCTGCTCATCCCCCCTGATATCTTGAGGACGGTCTGGCTCTCCGTCAGGGGGGTCGAGTCGTCAGCGGCCAACCATCTTGCCTTTCTCAACCTCATTGAGTCCAGAGCGCACACTACCTTCGCTGCGTCGGAGATCGCATTGATCCCCAGGTGAGGGCTCGCTCCGTGGGCGGCCTTCCCGGTCACGTTGACGTCCCAATAGAACCCTCCTCTCCTGCCGTGGGTCAAGGCCGCGAGGCCGCCGAAGCCTTCTCCGACTATGACCGCTTTGACGTTCTTGAGTTCTCCCTTGGCGAGCAGAGCTCTCATCCCTGAACTGTTCTCTTCCTCGCCCGATACGGCCTGGAAAACGACCCTGGACGAGTCGAGATGCCCGCTCTCCGAGATTGCCTTGAAAGCCACCATGAGGGCTGCCAGGCCGCACTTCATGTCAAGTGCGCCGAGACCATAGAGCATGCCCTTCTCCACCGTCGCATCATAAGGGTCGTGCCTCCAGCCGGTCATGACCTCGACGGTGTCCATGTGACCGTTGAATGCGATCGCGGGAGCCTTCTTCCTCCCGATCTCCGCGACCACGTCGGGTCCGTTCCCGTCCACCTTGATTTCCCTGGGCTGCAATCCCCACTTGTCGAGCTTCTGGAAGATGAACTTCCCCACTGCAGCTTCATGCCTGCTCTGGCTCGGGATTCTGATGAGTTGGCGGGAGAGGTCCAGGACTTCCTTGTCATCGATGAGTGCTTTTGCTTCCCGCAAGAGGTCATAGGAGCTCATGACGGGCTGAAAGACGTTTCTAGATGAAATCGTTGATGGTTCCGAACGTCGAGACGCGACCGCCGACCCCCTCGAGCATCATCTGTATGGCATAGATCGTCGTGACGAATCCTATTTGTCTGCTACTGCGATTCGTCCCGGGGTAAACTTTAGATTGCCCCACGATGTACGGTCCACGGAGGCACGAGAATGACGCGCTGTGGCTACTGCAGTCATGAGAACGAGGCCGACGCCAGATTCTGCGAGAATTGCGGTGCGCAACTTGCACTCCCCATCCCTCCGTTACCGATCCCTCCGAGAACCCTAGGGGAAGAGATGGGAGAGGCCGGCAGGAAGATGGGGGAGACATTTGGTCAGATGGGCAAGACATGGGGGGAGGAGATGGGACGGACTGGTCACAGACTCGAGGACCGGTGGGATCGGACTCTCGGCTTTACAGCCCCTCTCGTTTCAGGATTCATCGGAGTCGTCGTCCTGCTCTTCGCCATCATCACTATGGGCATCATCGCGAACCTTTCAGAGCACGAGATCTTCTGGAATGACCTCGTAATGTTCGTCGAGCGAAACCTGTGGTTGTTCGTCGGGCTGATCTTCCTCAATTCCTTCTCCAACTACTTCCACAGGCGATACCGGAAGACTTGGAGATGGGTCATCCCCGTGCCGATAGCAGTCGGTTCTCTAGGATGGTTCTGGATATTCGCACAGGTCCTCGAGATCGCGCAGGCCGACCTGGGACATCCGAGACTGGGCGACCTCGCGAACATCATCGAGCTCATGCTCCCCGTGATATTCGTGCTGGTGCTCGTGATCGGATACTTGATGGTTTTCTGGATCACCATCGGGGAGAGGGGTGATGAGCTACCTCGATACGGCAGATATGGACGGATCCGCTAGCTGGTGCTCAGGCGGCCTGCCTTGACTCGATGCTCCCTGGACACCTTCGTCGCCCTCTATCGACAATCGTAAGAATCAGCCGAGCCCCAATTCGTCAATATGACGGAACTTTTAAGGTTCGTACGGACAATCAACAATGCGAGACAGTCGGGCATTTGGCACCCTCAGACTCGACGTCGGGTTTGGCCCATGTCTCGACAGTGGGTCCCCGAACCAATCAATGCAACCAAACAGGAGCGAAGTGAACCGTGAAACTTTCGGATCCGATGAGTAGGCTCATCCTCTTCTCC
>CALMQK010000138.1 GCA_937872085.1 uncultured euryarchaeote | reverse complement strand
TCGAAGGGTGCATCCACTGAACGGGTACCTCATAGCCTTGTTGATATCGGCCGTCTATGCCAGCATGATCCTGGTCGGCCGTCGGCTGAAGTTGTGGGACAAGCTAGGCATCAAGTTCTATGGTCCGGTCATGATGCTGAGGACCAGCAGGGGACGCGCGTTCATTGCCAGGCTCAGTTCGCGCACGCGCGCTTGGAACGCCTACGGCCTGATCTCCGTCGTCATCAGCGTATTCATGACGGCGGTCATCACGGGGTTCCTCATATGGGAGGTCTACACGACCTACAGAGCGCAGGACTTCATGGACCTCTCGCGCGAGCTGCCCTTCGGCCAGACGCACATAGATCCCGCGGTGACTGCGGTCTACGCCGTCATAGGCATCTCAGTGGCCGTGCTCGCACATGAACTGTGCCACGGGATCCTCTCGTTCGTGAGCGGGATCAAGCTGCGGTCCATCGGGTTGCTGCTCTTGGTCGTCCCTATCGGGGCATTCGTGGAACCGGAGGATGAAGAGCTCAAGGCGGCCGCACGTTCGAAGAGGCTCAAGGTGTTCGCGGCAGGGCCGGCTGCGAACGCCCTTGTGGCCGCCATCTTCATAGTCATCCTTCTGGGGGTCCTGATGCCGTCGGTGAGGCCGGTCGCTGAGGGCCCGGTGGTGGTCGGGGTCGCTCCCAACTCTCCCGCGGACATATCTGGAATAAGGGCCTGGAGCGCCTTGACCGAACTCAACGGAGAACCGATGAGCACAAGCTCGTTCAGGTCGGTGTCGTTCGCCATGCCGGGGGAGCTCGTGAGCGTCAACCTGACCTACAAGCATCACAGGCAAGTCCTGGCGCTCCCAGGCGGCGTGGTCGTAGGCTCGGTCTCTGACGGCCCCGCCTTCAACGCCGGTGTGGAGCCGGGCATGATCATAGCGAGGCTCAACGGGACTGTGATACATAGCGTCGCGGAGCTCCAGTCGGTGGTGGAGAACTCGACCCGCAATGCGCCCGTCAACATAACCGTCTTGAGGTTCGGACATGACACGACAGGGGGCATCAATTGGTTCGTCGAGGACGACTCGATAAGGTCGGTGAACCTCACGTCGAAGTGGCTCTACTACCGCCTGCACTTCCCCAGCCTGAACAAGGAGGAGTACAGGAACGTGAGCTTCATCGGCGTCACGAGCTCCCCTCTGGGCATTGAAGTCGCGGACCCTCGAACGGTCCTGGGGCCGGTTACGCACCCGCTCGGGAGAACGGGCGGACCAGACGCTCGCATGATGGACTTCCTGAGATACCTGGGGCTGCCCTTCTTCGGATATGCTCCACTGGTATCCCCCGAGGTCGACCTCTTTGAACCGTCAGGCATCATCTCAGTAATGCCACCCGATGTCTTCTGGGCCGTCTCGAACCTATGTTACTGGATCTTCTGGGCGAACCTCATGCTCGCCCTGACGAACGCGCTCCCGGCCGTCCCCATGGATGGCGGGATGGTCATCAGCGACCTGTTGAAGGGCCTTGCAAAACGCTTGGGCGAGAGACTGAGCGGGCTAGACCTCATAATCGGCAAAAAGGCTATATCAGAAAGACAGGTGGATAGGTTCATGGTAGCACTGACGGTCACGATGGCGATCGTCATCGCCTACCTGGTGCTCTGGCAGGTATTCGGATGAATCATCCACTAGCCTGTCTGTGAGAAGAATCATGGAGGTAGAATCATGGCTAAAAGGAAGATAATCGAGATCGACGAGGACAAGTGCACGGGCTGCGGAGCGTGCGTCACGCAGTGCGCCGAGGGCGCCCTGCAGATCGTGAATGGGAAGGCGAAGGTAGTGAACGATGTGTTCTGTGACGGCTTGGGAGCCTGCATAGGCGAGTGCCCTGAGGATGCATTGAGGATCGTCGAGCGGGAAGCCCCTGGATTCGATGAGGTGGCGACAGAGAAGCATCTCTCGAAGTTGAAGAAGGTGGCCGAGAAGAAGCCGATCGGGGAGGAGCCGTGCGGCTGCCCGTCCCACAATCCCATGATCCTGACGGCGTCGAGCACCAAGTCCGGGCATGGTCGTCCCGAGGCGCGCGATGACCTGCCACCGAAGCTGACCAACTGGCCAATCCAATGGAGGCTCGTGACGCCCGCGATGCCCTTCTTCAAGGACAAGGATGTGCTTCTGTCAGCCGATTGCGTCCCGTTCGCGTTCAGGGACTTCCACGGGAAGTTCCTTGCTGGAAAGC